>CAZFWW010000008.1:0-27793 GCA_964522645.1 uncultured Mycoplasmatales bacterium | reverse complement strand
TTGCTTCTTCTTCACTAAGTCCACGACTCATTAAATAAAATAATTGTTCATCATTTATCTTACTTACTGTTGCCTCATGAGCTATCGTTGATGAATCATTTTTAACAATATTAAACGGAATTGTATCTGACTTTGATTTATCATCGATAATAATCGTATCACATTCAATTGTACTTGCTGCGTTTTTCGCATTTGCCATATGTTCAACAAGTCCGCGATATGTTGCATTACCACCACTATGAGCAATTGACTTTGAAACAATTTTACTTGATGTATTTTTTCCAACATGAATCATTTTTGCTCCTGCATCAATGTGCTTTTGACGTCCAGCGATTGCAACTGATATACATGTTCCTCTTGAATTATCACCATTTAAAATGATTGCTGGATACTTCATTGTTGTTTTACTTCCAATGTTTCCATCAATCCATTCCATGTGTCCTTTTTCTTCTACTTTTGCTCGCTTTGTTACTAGGTTTAAAACATTATCCGACCAGTTTTGAATTGTTGAATAACGACAATTTGCATTTTTATTGACAAAAATTTCTACAACTGCTGCATGTAATGAGTCTGATGAATAGTTTGGTGCTGTACACCCTTCAACATAGTGAACATCCGCACCTTCATCAACGATAATTAATGTACGTTCAAATTGTCCCATATCCTGTGTATTAATACGGAAATAAGCTTGAAGTGGCATATCCAACTTAACATTTTTCGGAATATAAATAAACGTTCCACCTGACCATACAGCACTATTTAAAGCGGCAAATTTATTATCTGATGCTGGAACAAGTTTTCCAAAATACTGCTGAAATAATTCTGGATGTTCCTTTAATGCACGATCAGTATCCATAAAGATAATTCCTTTTTCTTCTACTTCTTGAATCATATTTTCATACACAACTTCTGAATCATATTGCGTTGAAACACCACTTAAATATTTTGCTTCCGCCTCGGGAATTCCTAGTTTTTCAAAAGTTTCTTTAATATCTTCAGGAACATCATCCCATGATTTTTCAACTCTTTCAGTTGGTTTTACATAGTAAATTGTATTATCAAAATCAAGTTCTGATAAGTCTGCTCCCCAGTCTTGCATTGGCATTGCCTCAAACTTTTCGTATGCACGTAAACGATAGTTTAGCATCCACTCTGGTTCATTTTTTATTGTTGAAATTTCACGAACGATATCAGCATTAATCCCACGTCCCGTATCATAAATTGATTTATGATTATCCGAAAAACCATATTCGTATTCGGTATCAACTACTGCTTTAATCTCTTTATTCATCTATACCTCCTCAATTAATTTACGGATTGTATCCCAACTTAGATATGCACATTTAAAACGTGCGGGAAAATCCTTAATACCAATAAATGCTTGTGCATCTTCAAATCCGTCTAAAACTGATTCATCGGCATCTTTTATTATTTTATTGAAGTTATTCACTTTTTCAATAATTTCTGCTTTACTTAATCCTGTTAGTTCATTAGTCATTACTGATGCTGAAGCACAACAAATTGAACATCCTGTTCCTTTAAACTTAATGTCAACTGCATTATCTCCATCGTATTTAACAAACACCGTAATATGATCTCCACATGATGGATTAAGTGCTTCGCGTGCTTCATAACCTTCAATATCAGTTTCAACTTTATTGTATGGATTTTTATAGTGATCCATAATCACTTGACGATATAATTCTTGACTAATCATTTTATTATTCTCCTAAAACATCCATAACATTGGATTTTCAACAACGGCTTTCGTTGCTGCAATAAATTTATCAACATCTTGATAATCATTATAAATATAAATACTTGCTCGCAGAACCGCATTTACATTTAAGTGGCGTAATGTTAGTTGATTACATAAATGTCCACCACGAATTGCAACATTGAATTTTGTATACGAGTGCAAGGCATCATGCGCCGAAATTCCATCAATATTAAACGTGACGATTCCGCTATGACTCTCTGGATTATAGATAGTTAACCCTGGAATTTTAGTTAATTCACTTACCATATATCTTTTAAGTTCCATAACGTGAGTGTGGATATTGTCCATTCCCAAATTATTTAAGTAATCAATTGCTGGCTTCATCGCAATTACCTCAGCAATACTTGGTGTACCTGCTTCTAAACGAACTGGCATTTCTTTGACCGTTAGTTCATCAATTGTAACTAAGTGGGCCATATCTCCACCATATTCAAATATTAGTTTTTCTTTCCACTTTGGTGCAACAAAACCAATTCCAAGTCCCGTAGGACCTAGCATTTTGTGGGCTGAAAATAAATAAAAGTCACAATTCATTGCTTTAACATCAACCTTTTCATGTGTTACACCTTGGGCTCCATCTATAACAAGAGTAATGTTATTTGCTTGGCAGTATTCTCCAATTTCATTAACCGGAGTAATATCACCAAGAACATTTGAAACATGATTTGTTGCAATAACTTTTGTCTTTTCATTTGCAACTTTTTCAATTCCTGCAAGTGTGATTTTACTATCAATTAACGGAATATATTTAACAACGACACCATATTCTTTAGCAATTTCTCGCCATGGTAATAGTGTTGAGTGATGTTCAATTTCACTAACTAAAACCTCATCTCCAGCTGATAATGTTTTTAAAACATTTCTTGCAACTAAGTTCATTAAACTAGTTGTTGATTTATGAAATACAAGGGTATCTGCTGTTGTTCCAATAAAGTTAGCAACTGCTTGACGTGCACTATTATATTTCTCATCTGCCTTAATCCCATTTGGATATAAACTACGATGAACAGTCCCACGATAAGTTTTATAATAATTGCTAATTTCATCAGCAACTACATCTGGTGTTAATGAGGTTGCGGCACTATCCAGGTAAACAAAAGCTGGTTGCTCACTATATAAATGGAAATCACTACGTATTTTCTTAACATCTAACATTGTATTTCACTCCTTACTATCATTTAAGTCAAACTATTAGTTAACTCATTTAAAATTTCGGTTTGTAATTCTTCGGTCTTCATCTCATCAATTAATGGTTTAACAAAAGCGATTGTCATTAATTTTTCTGCTTCATGCTTTGTAATTCCACGGGTCTGTAAATAATAAAGTTCTTCTTCATTAACTCGACTTACTCCTGCCGCATGTCCGGCAAGAACATCATGGTGATTGATTAATAATAATGGTGATGCATCACCCTTAGCAGCATCGTCTAATAGTAGTACACGACTTTCTTGAAAATTTTCAGCTTGTGGGCAGTCTTTATGAATGTAACCTGTTGCTAGAAATTCATTTTGTCCTCCACTTTTAGCAACCGCTTTTTGCCAAATATTTGCTTTTGTTTTTCCAACCATATTATTTAGACTAACATCAAAAGTATTGTGGGCTTTTTCGTTTGCAACTGTAATTAATTTAAAATCACATTCTGCTCCTTCACCAACTAAATCAACTACAACTTTATTTTCATTAAATTCTTTGTTTAAACTAACTGTATGATAATTAACACTTGCATCTTCTTTTATTGTAACTTTACGATTAATATAAGCATTATTTAAACGATCAACATTTAAATAATATACATTTGCATTTACTTCAACTTCTAATTCAACATCAAGCATATTTGTACTATCTACGGTATTATTATATTCATAGATTTCGGCGCTTACTCCAGCACTAACAATTACTTTCATAAATTTATTAGTACTACCTTCATTCTCACCAAAAATATATTTTCCATCTTCCGTAATTTTAAATACAACTTGCTCTTTTAGCGGACTAAATACAGATTTTGCTTTTGTTTCAACTGAACTAAGTGTGCTATTAGTTAATTGATTATTATATGTACTTATCTCCCCTACTATGTTTGTGAATACTTGTTTCATTACTTATTTACCGCCATACTCGTTGCACACTGATTAATTTTTACCCGTTTTTGCTCAGCTGCAAACTCCTCAGCAATTCCGTGTTTTTCTTTTAATTCTTCATATCCTTGTTCTTCAAGTTTAAGCGCTAATTCTAAATCACCGGTTTCAACAATTCTTCCACCCAACATTACGTGAACGTGCGTTGGTTTAATGTAGTTTAATAAACGTTGATAGTGAGTGATGATTAATAATCCTAATTCGTCTTGACGCTCAGCAATCATTTTTGTTAGGTTTTCTCCAACAATTGTTAAGGCGTCAATATCTAATCCTGAATCGATTTCATCTAAAATTGCTAATTTTGGTTCTAGCATTTTCATCTGTAAGATTTCATTACGTTTTTTCTCACCACCTGAAAATCCTTCGTTTAAATAACGGTTAGCCATATTTTTATCCATTTTTAAATCTTCAATTGAACCTTCTAATTTCTTAATATATTTGAATAATGATCCAGTTTCTTTTCCTGAAGATTTCATTGCTGAACGAATAAAATCTGAATTTGTAATTCCGGCAATTTCACTTGGGTATTGCATTGCTAAAAACAGACCAGCACGAGCACGCTCATCAACTTCCATTTCTAATACATTTTCCCCATCTAATAAAATTTCCCCACTTGTAACTTCATATTTGGGATTACCCATTATAACTGCTGATAATGTACTTTTACCAGTTCCGTTTGGTCCCATTATTGCATGGACTTCTCCAGAATTGATTTCTAAATTTACTCCTTTTAAGATTTCTTTTCCCTCTACTTCTGCATATAAATTTTTAATAACTAATGTACTCATATTTATACACTCCTTTCATTCGCTTATTATTATAACATTTTTTTCAAATAAAACATACCATATGTACAATTATTTATCATCATTATAAATAACTATAAATCAAACTTTAATTGTTCGATTTTAATTTGTTTTTCAAAGACATTTTGTTCAGCTAAAGTTGAAACTGTAATCCCAACTAACCGTACATCACCCTCAAGTTGGACATAATTTAATAACTCACAAGCAGTTTGGTACATCACCGCTTCCGATATTTCATAATAATGTAAGGTTTTAGCTCGAGTAATTTGGTGAAAATCAGCATACTTAAGCTTTAATGTTACTGTTTTAAAACATAATTCATGTTTGTCTAATCGTTCCTTATTAATTTTAGCAACCTTTTGCAGTTCACTGATGATTTCTTCTTTATTTACTAAATCTTGATGCATTGTGTATTCTGTCCCAACTGATTTAATAATCCTTCCAGTTTCAACTTCACGATTGTCAACACCTCGCACATATTGATATAGTGATAAGCCCAATTTACCAAATAATTTTTCACATTTATTTTTCGATAATTTCTTAAAATCTGCTCCATCATATATTGCATACTCATGCATTTTAACACTCATTTTTTTACCTACTCCAGGGAATGATTCAATTGGTAATTTCTCAATAAATTTAAGTGCATTTTGTGGTTCAATAACGGTTATTCCACCTGGCTTTTTATAATCCGAACCAATTTTTGCTAAAAACTTATTATATGAAACACCAACTGAACATGATAAATTAAGTTCATCTTGAATTGCTTGTTTTATTTCATGTGCAATGATTGTAGCCGAAACTTGCTCATGTTCATTAGTCACATCAAGATATGCTTCATCTAAAGAAAGTGGTTCTATTATATCAGTATAACGCTGAAAAATTTTGTGAATTTCTTTACTCACAGAAGCATACTTTTTCATATTTGGCGGGACAAAAATCCCACTTGGACATAATTTATATGCTTTTGCTGCACTCATAGCACTGCGAACACCATAACTACGCGCTTCATATGAAGCTGTTGCAACAACACTTCGACTGTTTGGTGGTCCTGAAATAATCACTGGCTTTTTTTGCAACTTCGGATTATCACGCATTTCAACTTGAGCAAAAAAACAGTCCATATCAACATGAATAATCTTTGCACTTTCCATCTTCGCTCCTTATCCTTATTATATCAATATTATTATCTAAATTGTAAGCGAATAAAAGCTAAATTTATTTTAAAATTCACGATAAATAACCTTCAAACTTTAAACACTTCTCTGGTATATCTTAGTTAATTTATTTTAAACCATTAAAAACTTATTAATGCTATGTTAAAGTTAAACTGTTTGAAATAATAGTTTGTTTTTAATTTCCCTCCTACTAAATTGTCTGATAATTTTCCCAACAAAGATTAAACAAAAATAAAACCAGTCTATTTCAGACTGATTCTACTAATAAGTTATTATTTACGATTTTTAATGATGATTCTCAAGTACATTGGAATATATAGAAAATTGTACATTAAAATCACTGATTGTATATCTTTAATTTGCTCACTTAATGGCAAATAAGTCGTTGTAAATAAGAACATTAAATTAATTAAAATAAATAAAATAAAAATTGTTATGAATGCGTTAACACGCACTCCATTTTGTTTAGCACTCCAAAATGCAATTAGCATAACGATTGCATATATGATGTATGCTTGAATATTGTTTTTAGCGAAATAATATTCTAATTTTAAGACCAAATTGTCTGACATGTCAATTTCTTGGGCTTGAACTTGATATTCACCATAATAATAATAGTAGTTAATATATTCATAATATGATGTATTACTATAATACCCATTATTAATAATATTAATATCATATGATAATGTACCATCTCCATTAATTAAATACTTGTATTTCGGAGTATCAATTTGAGTTTCACTAAATTTAAGTGGTACTGAAACTTGATCAACAATATCAATTTCACTAACTCCAATTGGTACATCAATAATACACGTTTCCCAATCATAATCATTAAAATTTTCTGCATACACTAATGTTGAATATCGATTATATAATGTTGGACATTCTTTGACATCACTAGGGATTATTTGTTCAAATCCCATCGAATAGAATTTCTCATCATTTATTTCAGGCCTATCAGATGTAAAAAAGTTATTTATTGCTTCAACACTTGTGGCTTGATATTTCTTTGTGTTCGGATCGTAACCAAAATCACTTTTATCTGTTTTTTCAATGCGGTATTCAATTGTTTTTACTTGTTCTTGATTTGCTCGAACCGCATTTTGATTAATTATATGAACAAACATTGGAGCAATAATTATAATCAAAATCATTAATAAATAATATTTTTTTAAGATTTTCATCATTTTTCCTCCTTTTGAATCAAGTTCTTTGTTTCAACCATTATTGGAAATAAAACTAAAAATGAAATATACATTATTTGTTGATCTAAAAAGAGAAAAACAATGATACTTGTAATAATCATACATTTAATAACAAACCCAAAGATTCCTTTCGGATTACGAATTAACGTAAAGAACCAAATTATCATCAGTGGAACTAGTAAAAATACCATATAATCAGACATTATATAGATTGTTGATTCTATCATGCTTATGTCCGATTGAGGATCAATAATAAGCATTGTCGAAAACACTTTTAAGATAAATAAACCAAAGATTTCTAAGGTCAAAATGTTATAAAGGATTTGGGAATGTTTGACCCCATCAAAGTTTAGCATTTTCTTAAACATTCGCTCCTTTTCTTGCAAGCTTACAATATAAAGGATAAATGTAATAAATTGTAATAAAACTAATCCGGTCGATAATGTATTATCAATCGAGTCTACAAATATTTGCCCCCTTAAAAATGTGAATGCAATAATGTTAAACAGTATTATTAATGCAACAATTACTGATGTTTGATTTCGTAATTTATGCAACTGATAATATTTTATTAATTGAGCCATGAGTTCCCCGCATGCATAACAAGTGTTTCTTGAATTGATTTTCCTTCATTTTGAATTGCTTCAACTTCACGATCAAAAGTGATTTGTTGATCTTTAATAATTACTATACGGCTCATTATTGATTCGATATCTTGAATTAAATGCGTTGATAACACAATCGTAACACCATCTGCTTGCAAGTCAATTAATAATTCTAAAATGATTTCACGCTTAACTACATCAACTGCACCTAGCGGCTCATCTAAAATAATCATTTCTGGAGTATTTGCTAATAAAATTCCTAGTTGAACTAATTCTTGATTACCCTTTGACAATGTTTTAACCCTACTATTAGCATCAATTCCCAGTTTTAATAAGTATTTATCTAAATAAAACTGATTATATTTCGGATTTTGTTTCATAAACATATCCGATATTTCACGAACTGTTAAATATGTTGGTAGCACAATTTTATCTGGAACATAGACAACTTCCTGCATTGAATCTACTGCACTGATGTGTTTATCTCCATACATAATCGTTCCACTTGTTGGTTCTAACTGACCTGCCATTATTTTTAATAAAGTTGTTTTCCCACACCCATTTAATCCTAATACACCAATAATTTCACCACTTTTAACTGTTAAGTTAAGGTTATTTAATATCAGTTTTCGACGATATTTTTTATTAATACCATTAATTGTCAATTCTTTCATAATTCTCCTCTACCTTTTTAATAATTTCTTCCTTTGCAAAATCATATTTTCGACAAATTTTCACAAAATTTTTAATTTCATCATTCAATACTTCTTGACGCAGACTTTCAATCTTTTGTAGGTCTTCACTTACAAACTTTCCACTACGTTCAATTGCATAAACAATTTCTTGTTCTTCTAAAAGTTGATAGGCTTTTTGAACTGTATTTGGATTTGCTTTTTTCACCTTTGCCAATTCACGGACTGCTGGTAATTTATCACCCGGTGTGATTTCACCACTAACAATCATTTGGCAAATCTCCTCAGCTATTTTATAAAAAAGTGCATTTTCATATCCAAACATCTAGCCCCCTACTTTTACGTATTATTAAAACACTTATTCCCATCATAATACATATTACTAATTCTAGTACATAATATTGTGACATTATACTTTGTAAAATATATGTAATTGTGATAAGCATTGTTGTTAAAGTTAGTACATCAATTACAAAGTGCTTTGAACTTGAAACCATTTCACGAATATTTACATCCCATAAAATGTTTGCTAAATAAAAGTTAACTGTTAATAAAACTAAGATAATTGGTAACTTTGCAAAGATTAGCATTGGTGTTGAAAATCTAATCTCCCCCGTCAAAACAGTTAGAATCAATATTTGTAATAACATCACAATAAGACCAACTATCATTTCTTTAAAGTTAATATTATATTTAATTTTTTCTCGTTTTATGCATAATACCATAAATAATATTGTCGCTAAAACAATTGGTATCATGATCCAAAATCCTTGTTCAAAATAATAATAATATGGAAATTGCAGTAAATTAATCATTGCAATTCCTGACATAAAATCAATCATTAAATATGTAAATTTTTGTTCTTTTTTCCCTAAAATTAAGATATCGTTTGCAATTACAAATCCTCCAAAAATAGTGGTAAGAAAGGCAATTGAATCAAATATTATATAACTATCTTTGGTAATTAGTATAATTACAGCTATAATTATGTAACTACTTCCAAGCAGAATAATATTATCACGAAAAACATTTTCGACATTATTAGTCATTTTTATGTATTCTTTATTTCGATAATTAATATAAAGTGTTTCAATTACTAATAGCATATAAATCATAATAACAAATCCACTTGAACTAGATACTAAATCTGAAGTTATAGTTAATAACGATAAACCGAAAACAAACCAAATTGCATATGGGTTAAAATGACTTATTCGTTTTATTAGTTCATTCATAATCCTCCTCTTGTATCACCTTGGTAATACAACTACAAATTTATTGTATCACTCTAATGATACAATGTCAATTAAATTTTTAAAAATATTTATATTCTTTATTCTTTTCCCTTTAAAACACAGCAAAACATAAGGTTTTAACCTTATGTTTTATTTCTAATTTATTGATTTTCTAATAGGATTAATTACTTATCTCCAATAATTTTGTTTCCAAATACTTACACATTTTGCTAAATGCTTGTTGTTGTCGTTTTTTATAAAACAATGATAAAATACTAAAATTAATCTTTGATAATTTACTTTCTGTCATAAAACTAATTTGATACACTAACTCTGTTTGATTTTGCTTTTTCTTAAATATAAATTCTACTTGATAATACTCGCGTCCAACCATTTTCGTTTCATATTGGATATAATTATTTTCAATTACTTTTAAAATTTTTATTTTCACGTTTCACTTTGCTTCAATTTCATATTCTAAGTCACCTAAATTATTCGAAAAATCCTTTACATTAATAAATTAAATATAAATTAACGTTGCAATAATAATACAAATAATTTGCGTTATTACAACACCGATACTTCCAGCAGTTACAATATATGTTAATAATAATGGTCTGTTTTATAACTGTTTTTTATACACTCACTATTCCTCTTTAAATAACATTAAAAAATGAGTCTAAATTAGACTCATTTAAATTATTTTGATGTTGAACCAAATCCACCTGTTCTTGTTGCACTTTGGTCATCATGATCTACGACTAAGTACTTTTCAAATATTCCTTGGGCTACACGCTCACCTTTAACAATAACTTGATATTCCTTACCAAAATTGTGTAATGCAACCATAATATGTCCTTCATTTCCTTCGTTATTATAATAATCAGCATCAATAATTCCAACTGAATTTGCTAATCTTAAATTACGTTTAAATCCTAATGAAGATCTTACATATAATTTTAGAACTTCATCATCAAGCATGTATGCTTTAATCCCTGTTTTTACTAATATTGTTTCACCAGGTTTAATTGTTACTTCTTCAACCGTTGCAAAGTCATATCCACTACTCTGAGCAGTTGCTCTTTTGGGAATAATTGCTGTATCTTCGTATCCGCTTACGATTTCAAAACCACGTTTTCTCATATTTCCTCCATGTGTATATTATAACAACATTTAACACTTATCTTGATTTTTTTGGCACCATAATTTTAAGTTTATTAAATTTCAATTCATCAATAACAATTGCTAAAATCATTAAAATTGAACCATAAATAATATTTATACCAAATGCTTCTCCTAATAAAATAATCGCAAATATTGCACCCCATAATGATTCGGTTGCTAAAATTAAACTTCCCTTTGCTTCATCAGTATATTTTAAACCAACATTTTGTCCAAGAAAACATAACGCTGATGGGAAAAGTCCAGTAAATAACGCCACCCAAATATTCATTGTACTAATTGAGTAAATAACTGGTTCATTAATCACAAATGCCGTAATAAAACCTAGTACTGAGCAAAAGAACATTTGCCAAACTGCAAGTTTAATAATATCAATATCCTTTGCATATTTTCCAATTAATCCAATGTGAATTGCAAAACAAAATGCACCAAATAATGCAAGTATATCTCCAGTTGCTAACCCTTGCATACCTCCAGTTAAAAAATATAGTCCTGCCATAGCAATAATTGCTGCAATAATATTTTTCATTTCAATTTTCTTATTACTAATAAAATATGCAGCAAATGGAACAAAAACAATATTTAATCCTGTAATAAACGAAACATTTGTCGTACTCGTATAATTCATTGCCATAGTTTGTCCAGCAAATCCAAAATAAAGAGCCATTCCAATAATCATAAGTCGACCTATTTCCCCTTTTTTTATTTTGAGACGCTTATAATAAATTGCACTTAAAAAGATAACGGCTATTATAAAACGGATTCCAACTAAAGTAAATGGACCCATTCCCGCTGTTAAAAGCATTCCTGTGGAAATAAAACCAAATCCCCACAAAATTCCTACCGTTAGTAATAATAGTTCTGCTCTTCGTTCTGTCATTTTGAACCCCCAAAAATTCATTATTGATTATATTATACAATAAATTTACAATTAAACGAATATATCTTACATTATTTTTACATTCTAACTATTCTTTTTCAAGAATTACAAAACTTTATTATTACTTGTTATTTTCATAATATCAATAATTTTTCCGATAGCAAACAAGACCATTAATAGATGAAATAATATGATAAACTGGTGTCCAAATAACGACACTTTTAAGATTATCGTACCACATATCCATAATATTGCTAGTAACAATAAGTTTATTTGTAAACCACATATTTTTGCGGTCCTTTTATCTAGACAAACTACTGAAAAATACCTAATATATTCTGCCTCAAGATCGTCATTTGTACTTTTTCTAAATTGATTTATCACAACTAAAAACATTAAAAATATAATGGTAATTATTGCAATATACACGTAATACTTATAATTAATGTTTTTGCGAATTTGTTTTTCAATTGCATTATTATAAATTAATATTTGTGGATACTCTTGAATTAACTCTTGTGATAAATCATCGACATCTCCAACCAAAATTAATTCCTTAAATATATAACTTTCAAGATCTACAAGAGTAAGTTCAAGCTGATCTACCATTTCATAATAACGCTTCATTCCTGAATCTGTTTTCAAATCAATATACAGATTAGTTTTCACATTATCATATTGACATACCACATCTAACTTGGTTGTATTAACAAGTGTTTTCCCATCATGTTTCTGTCCTAAAGAGGTATCACCATAAAGGTTAAACACTATCTTAGGTGATGCTATTATCTCCATTTCATTTTGAATTGTTGTTGGATTTGAAAGGTAAACATTTGAACATTCATATAAGATTTCTCCTTCAAATTTATCAACTAGGTCTGTCGGTAATGACAGATAAACTATTTCTCCATTATTTTTTTTCACATTATTTTCCAATACTTTAAGGTAATCGACAATATACATTGACTTAACATTTGGATTAGCAAGTAATTGCTCAATCTGAGAAAACTCTAATTTATTGTGATCACCACAATAAAGTTCTGCATCATACATTTGATTATAATCACAATTTCCAATATTATTTTTAATATAAGCCATGTTAGCAGGTGTATTGCCATCAAAAACCATCCTATTAAATAAACTAATATCAACATATGTCACAAATAACATAATTAATATTACAAAGAATAGTAAATTTAGATACAACTTTAATTTTGTTTGCAATACCTTACAAATCTCTGTCCTTGATATATCACGATTTTTCTGAGTTATTATAAATGGTAATTCTTCACAACTGATATCTGTAACTACAAATCCATTAGTATTATCAATTAAATCATATGAATTCAAATTAAACTGATTGATTAACCTTATATCATCTGTCATTAAAATTACTTCTTTATCCATTTCAGCTAAGCTAGAAACCACAACTAAGAACTTTTCAATATCTTCTACTTCTAGATTTATTGTCGGCTCAACAAAATAATAGATTTGTTTATCGGTAATAATTGATGCGATTAAATGAATGATTTGTCTTTTATTTCTATCTATTTCATTTAATTTTTGGTTAAAATTATCAATACCAAAATAATTTAATATTTCTACATTTTCATTAATATTGAAATCTTCTTTTCCAAATCCAATATAATCAATTATTTTCATATCAATTTTATAGGCTCTCGCTGAACAATATTCAACATTAGGATTTTGTTTATTAACCTTAAATAAATCCATAGCAAGTTGATCACTATTCCTGATTAATTTAATCATTTTTCTCCTTAAACTCACATTAACACTAACTTTTATTTAATCTATTATAGCACTATCTAACATTGATTATTACTTAAATTTTGAAATCACAAGTAAACCCAGAATAAGCTGAAATAAATTCATTTATCCTGGGTATAGTTTTATTATTTTGCAATGTTCAATTAATAACTTAACTAAATGGTACTAACTTAATTTGCTTTTCTGCAGTAAATTCTCGACATTCTGGACTTAAAAGAACTGAAAGTTCTTTAATTCGTGCTAAGTTATATCCACTTACATCCATCAGTAACTGATCAATATATCCTGCATGAACGCATAATTCACGATTGATATTCTTATCATATCCTAATAATTCATTTATTGACTTTTGATATTGCTCAAAACTAATTTGTGGATCGTAAAAATCAATATTTACAACTGATTTGCCTGCTTCCGTTTCTTCATTACGAAGTAGTAAATGATACTCATTTGCAAGCTTAATTACTACTTCTTTAATATTTTGATAATGATGCATATGATGGTGCATATCTAAATGTGTTGGCTTTTTCCCCATTTTTGCAATAAATAATTCTAATTGAGCCTTTAATTCTTGATAAATTGCTTCTTGATTTATTTCTTCAGCTTTTTCTCGAACAATTAACTGATTTAACAAATAACCATTTTCACTTATTTCCTCGTGTTCTGTAATTGATTTAAAACTTGTAAGTGCTAAATGTAAACCAACTCCTAACCCGGGATTTTCTTTTGCTAACTCAACGGCATGGTCAACCGCTAAACTTGTGACAAGTAGCGTTGTTGAACTAATAACTCCTGCTTTATATCCATCGACTATTCCATGATTAAATGCACGTGACAATCCAAAGTCATCAACATTTATGATTATATTTTCCATATTTCTCCTCTAATACTTTCTATCTATATTTTAACATATCATTTCAAGAATAAACAAATATCTATTTGATACTTATCTTAACATTTTAATCAGCAAAAAAAATCCTTCTTAGAGAAAGATTTTTTAAATTTGTTTTGTTATAAATTTGTTTTTGTTATAAATTTGTTTTTGTTATAAATTTGTTTTTTGTTATAAATTTGTCTTGGTATTTTTAGAATAAACCAACGATTTCACCATCGCTTGTTATATCCATGTTGTTAGCTGATGGTACCTTTGGTAAACCTGGCATTACCATCACTTTTCCGGTTAAGATTACCAAGAATCCTGCTCCGGCACTAATTGTAATTTCACTAATGTGAATTTTAAAATCTTTTGGTGCACCAATTAATTCTGGATTATCACTTAATGATGCTGGTGTTTTAGCCATGCATACTGGTAAATGATCTAATCCTAATTCTTTAATTTGTGTTAAATTATTTTTTGCTGTTTCACTTAATTCAAAACCACTTCCACCATAAACGGTTTGAATGATTTTATTAACTTTTTCTTCAAACGAGTCTGTTAATTCATAAATAAAATTGACTGGTTTAGTTTGCGTTTGACATGCATTAACTACTGCATTTGCCAATTCAACTCCTCCTGCACTACCTTTTGCCCAAATACTTGCACGAACAACTGGATGGTTGTTTTGATTACAATAATCTGCTAATAATTCTAATTCTGCTTCCGTATCCGTTACAAACTCATTAATTGCAACAACATAATTAATTCCATATGCCTTTACAGTATCAATATGCTTTTGTAAATTTGCAATTCCCTTTTTCAATGCTGTTAAATCTTCATTTTGCAACTCATTACTATCAGCACCACCGTGTAGTTTCAGAGCACGAATCGTTGCAACAAGTACGATTGCTTTAGGGTTTAAACCACCCATACGTGATTTAATATCCACAAATTTTTCACTTCCAAGATCTGCACCAAAACCTGCTTCTGTTATTACATAATCAGCTAACTTTAAGCCCATCTTTGTTGCAATTAGTGAATTACATCCATGAGCAATGTTGGCAAAAGGACCACCATGCATTAATACAGGTGCGTGTTCTAATGTTTGAACTAAATTTGGTTTAATTGCATCTTTCATTACAAGAGCAACTGCTCCAACCACTTTTAGATCAGCAACTGTAATTGGTTTATTATCATGTGTATAAGCAACAATCATTTTCCCAATACGTTTTTTAAAATCTTCTAAGTCCGTTGCTAAGCATAAAATCGCCATTACTTCACTTGCAACTGTAATTTGAAAGTGATCTTTACGTTCAACACCATTAACTTTTGCACCCTGAGCAATTGTGATTTCACGAAGAGTACGCTCATTCATATCTAGTACACGTTTAAATACGATTCTTTGGGGATTAATTTCCAGTTCATTTCCTTGATGCATATGATTATCTAATGCAGCAGCTATTAAATTATTTGCTGTTGTTATTGCATGCATATCACCTGTGAAGTGTAAGTTAATATCTTCCATTGGATTTACTTGAGCGTAACCACCACCTGTTGCTCCACCTTTAATACCAAAAACTGGTCCTAAAGATGGTTCACGTAAACACGCAATTACATCTTTACCAATTCGCTGTAAACTGTCAGTTAAGCCAACTGTTACTGTACTTTTACCTTCTCCGGCACGCGTTGGATTAATTGCTGTAACTAAAACTAGATTTTCCGCTTTTTGACCTAATTCTGTTGCTTTTAAATTGATTTTCGCTTTATATTTACCGTATAATTCTAAATCTTCTTCAGCAATCTTTAAGTTTTTCGCTATTTCCACAATTGGCTTTTTTTCAGCACTCATTGCAATTTCAATATCAGTCTTCATCTTAACTCCTTATTCAACCCCGATGTCTGTACGGTAATATAAATTATCACATTTTACTGTTTTTACAAGTTCATAAGCATGTTTATGGGCTTGTTCTTGAGTGTTTGCACTTGCTGTTACAAATAAAACACGACCACCATCTGTGTAAATTTTCCCATCAACTTCTTTTGTTCCCATATGATAAATTTGTTCTTGATTAAGCGCATTTTCAATTAAATAACCTTTTTCATAACTCTGCGGATAACCAATTGATGCCATACACACACCAACGTATGTTTTATTATCATTTTCTATTATAACATCTTTACCGGCCAAAATACTAACGATTAACTCAACTAAATCACTTGATAATTTTTGGAGCACGACTTCTGTTTCAGGATCACCAAACCTTGCATTGTACTCAATTACCTTAACACCGTTTTTGGTTGCGATAAATCCACCGTATAATACCCCTGTAAAATTATTGTTTTCAGTTACTAATGCAGCAGCGGTTTTTTCTAAAATTGCTACGGCTTCTGCTTTTTGTGATTCACTTATTTTTTTATAAGGACAAATCGCTCCCATTCCTCCAGTATTTAAACCCTCATCGTTATCATAAGCACGTTTAAAATCACGACTAACTTCTAGTGGAAAGACTTTTTCATCCTTCACAAGTGATAATAATGTGAACTCTTCTCCTTCAAGAAATTCTTCAATAATAATTGCTTCATTTCCATATACTTTTTCTTTTAACATTAAGTTAATTTGTATTTCCATCTCTTCTTGACTCTCACAAATAACAACACCTTTTCCTGCCGCAAGTCCATCATACTTAATAACGTGAGGGTATGCAATTTGACTTGCATACTCAAGTGCTTCAAAAGCATCAGTAAACTTTTTATATGTCGCTGTATTTATTTGGTACCTATCCATAATTTCTTTTGCATAAGCTTTTGAACTCTCAATTCTTGTTGCTTGCTTACGTGGACCGAAAATTGTTAAACCGGCTTCAGAAAATGCATCAACTATTCCGGCTTCAAGACTACTCTCAGGACCAACAATTGTTAAATCAATTTTATTTTCTAAAGCAAATGTAACTAACTTTTCAATTTCTAATTCATTAATTGCTACATTCGTAGCAATATGACTTGTTGCTCCGTTTCCAGGGGCAATAAATGCACTTTGAACTTTTGGGGACTTAATAACTTTATTTAAAATTGCATGTTCACGACCTCCACGACCGATTACTAGAACTTTTAAGTTATTAGTGCTTAAAATGACGAACTCCTGTAAAAATCATTTTAAGTCCTAGTTCATTTGCTTTTTCAATAACTTCGCCATCACGAATGCTTCCACCTGGTTGAATAATTGTGCTTACCCCATATTTACTTGCTAATTCTACTACATCACTAAATGGGAAAAAGGCATCACTTGCCATAATTAACCCTTCTACATAACCAGCTTTTTTCGCTTTTTCTAAAGCAATTACTGCTGCATCAACACGTGAAGTTTGTCCTCCACCTTGACTGATAATTCCATTCATATCCGCTATAACAATTGCATTCGATTTTACATATTTACAAACTGTTTGGGCATATCTTGCTTGTTTAATTTCTGCAGGTGTTGCAACTGCATCAGTAACTAACTTAACCTCTTCACCCATAATATCATTTTGATCTTTATCCTGCACTAAATACCCACCATTAATGCTAATAATTTCTTTGATTTCTTGTTTATTATTCATTGGTACTTTTAAAATTCTAACATTTTGCTTTTGTTTTAAAATTGCTAACGCCTCTGTTTCAAAACTTGGAGCAATTATTACTTCTAAAAAGATATCATTTAATAATTCTGCAAGCTCTACTGTCACCTCTGAATTAACCGCAACTATTCCACCAAAAATTGAAACAGGGTCCATTTTCTGACATTTAATAAACGCACTTTTAATATCACTTGCTTGACCAACTCCACATGGAGTATTATGCTTTAATGCTACGGCAGTTTTTTCATTAAACTCACTAATTAAGTTTAATGCTGCATCAATATCTTTAATATTATTATATGATAATTCTTTTCCGTGTAACACTTGAGCACTTGTTAATGAAAAATCTTGTTTTTGATTTGTTAAATAATAATTTGCACTTTGATGTGCATTTTCTCCGTAGCGTAAAGTACTTTCTTTACGAGCACCTACTAATAATAACTCTGAATTATTATAATTTGCTTGTTCTTTTAAATAACTTGAAATTAAAACGTCATAATATGCTGTATGTTCAAATGCTTTTGCTCCTAAATATGTACGAGTTTTTAAGTCAAGTTCGCAATCAAGTAAATGATAATCTTGTGGATCACAAATAATTGTGACATGCTTATGATTTTTGGCTGCTGCACGTAACAAAGTAACTCCACCGATATCAATATTTTCAATTGCTTCTGCTAATTCAACCCCATCTTTTTGAATAACTTGTTCAAATGGATATAAATTACAAATTACAATGTCAATATCAATAATGTTATGGTTTTGTAGTTGAAGGTTATCTTCTTCACTTCGACGTGAAAGAATTCCACCATGGATTTTTGGGTGTAGTGTTTTTACACGACCTCCAAGAATTTCTTCAAACTCAATAACATCACTTACTTTTGTTACATTATAACCTAAACTTTGTAATGTTTCAGCTGTTGAACCTGTCGAAATAATTTCATATTTTTTATCTAATGCTGCACCGACTAATTCTAAGTCAGTTTTATCTGCTACACTAACTAACGCTCTTTTCATCTTACTCCTTAAATTAATCCTTTTATTGTTTCAATATATAATTGATGTTCTAACTTATGCAACTTTTGTTCAATTTGTTCACGTGTCATTTCACCAATCGCAAATTTTGTTTGTTTAATTATCTGTCCTGTATCCACGCCAGAGTCAACATAATGAGTTGTAATTCCAATTTCTTTTTCACCAGCTAATAATGCATCATCAAGTGCTGTTTTTCCTGGAAACTTTGGAAGTAGCGATGGGTGAATATTAATAATTTTACCCTCATATTGATTTAAGATTGTTGCTCCAACAATTTTCATGTAACCCGCAAGACAAATTAAATCTGGTTGATACTTATTTAAAATGTCTAAAATCGTTTGCTCATAATCAACTTTTGTTTGATATTTTTTAAAATCAACAACATGATAATTTGCCCCTAGGGTTTTAGCACGATTAATTGCATATGCATCTGGTTTATCAACAATCAAGGTACAAAATTCTACTGGAATTTGTTTTGTTTTTATCGCCTGATAAATTGCTGCAAAATTCGATCCACTCCCACTAGCCATGATGATTATTCGCATAAATTAACTCCAGGTTCACTGATTACTTCACCAATTACTTTTGCATCATTAACTGTTTTTAAAATGCTATCAACATGACTTTGATCAACAATAAAGATATAACCAATTCCCATATTAAAGAAATTATACATTTCAATTTGCGGAATGTTTCCAGTTTTTGCTAAAAAATCAAAAATCGGTAATTGATTAATTTCGTTAATATTAATATTCGCACCATTTCCATTTAATGCTCGTTCAATATTTTCTTGATAACCCCCACCCGTGATGTGTGCCATTGCCGAAACTTTTGTTGTTTGTAAAACACTCATTACCTCTGGTGTATAAATTCTGGTCGGTTTTAATAATTCCTCACCAATCGTACAACCTAACTCTTCAACATACTGGTCAATTTTAAAATCATGATCTTTAAATAGAATTTTACGAACTAACGAATAACCATTTGAATGCAGACCATTTGACGGAATTCCAATGATTACATCACCTGGTTTTACTTGAGATGCATCAATGATATCCTTTTTTTCACATGCTCCAACTACAAAACCAGCTAAATCATAACCACCTTCACTGTATACATCAGGCATTTCTGCTGTTTCTCCACCAATTAAGGCACATGATGATTTAACACAACCTTCACTAATTCCACGGACAATTTCCTGAATTTTTGTTGGTTCATTTTGATTACAAGCAATATAATCTAGAAAAAATAACGGTCGAGCTCCTTGAACAATTACATCATTAACACTCATTGCTACTAAATCTTGCCCAACTTTAGTAAAGTCATCTGCCATCTCACAAACCTTAATTTTCGTACCAACACCATCACAACCACTTATTAATACGGGTTCTTTGTAATTATATTTACTTAAATCAAACATTGCTCCAAACTGACCTAACTTTGACATTACTCCCATAATGTTTGTACGTTCAACATCAGCTTTAATTAACCTAACACTTTCATATCCTGCTTCAAGGCTTACTCCTGCTTTTGCGTAATTATCTTTCATTATTATCTCCTTTATATAAATACGTTGGATAAACTTTATCAAAGCATCCATGACAAATATCTTGATCTTTAAGTACTGATTTTAAACCGGTTAAACTTAAATAGTTTAGTGAATCAGCATTAATGTAATCTCTAATCTCCTCAATAGTTTTATTACCAGCAACTAACTCGTCTTCACTATGAATATCAACACCGTAAAAACACGCTCCCTTAATTGGTGGTGAAGTTACTAACATGTGAACTTCTTTTGCTCCTGCTTCACGTAAAAGGGCAACAATTTTTTTTGAGGTTGTCCCCCTAACAATCGAGTCATCAACAATCGCTACACGTTTTCCTAAAACAGCATCTTTAATTACTCCTAATTTTAAACGAACACTATTTTCGCGAAGTGATTGTGTTGGCTCAATAAATGTTCTCCCTACATATTTATGTTTCACTAGGCCAATTTCATACGGAATTTTTGTTTCATGAGCATAACCTAATGCTCCTGATAAGGAAGAATCTGGAACCCCAATTACTACATCAGCATCAATAACTACTTCTTTTGCTAATTCAATTCCAGTTTCGTAGCGGACTTCATGGACATTCTTCCCTTCAATATCACTATCAGGACGAGCAAAATAGATATATTCCATTGCACACATTTTATTTTCGGTATTTTTCGCATACATGTGCGTTTGAACTCCTGTCTCACTAAACTCGACAATTTCACCCGGCTTAAGATCACGTAAGTATAATCCTCCCATTAAATCAAATGCACATGTTTCGCTAGCAATTAAATATCCATCATCTTTTTTTGCAATTGAAAGGGGACGTAGTCCGTGCTTATCACGACAAGCAAATAAGCGGTTTTCAAACATAATCAAAAATGCAAATGCACCTTCTAAAATTTGAAGTGATGATTTTAGTGTTGAAACAATATCTCCATCATAATTATGCATTAAAAGGTGCGCCAAAATTTCTGAATCGGAATTTGATTGAAAAATACTCCCTTTATCTTCAAGATGTTTTTTTACTTGATCCGAATTAATAATATTTCCATTATGACATAAACTAAAACTAATTTTTGACTTATAAAATAAAAATGGCTGAATATTTTCAATCTCACCTCCACCACTTGTTGCGTAGCGAACATGACCAATTGCATATTTTCCGGTTAATCCTTGCAACTTTTGTTCTGTAAATACTTGTGATACTAGACCAAAATCTTTTTGTTTATGGTAACTTTTTTGTTCTTCATCAAAACTAATAATTCCGGCTCCATCTTGACCACGATGTTGAAGCATGTGTAAGCCTAGATTAATGTGACGGGATGCATCTTTAATATTATAAGCTGCACACACACCACATTCCTCATTAAGCGATCTGATTTCTTTTAACATCTTACTCCTCAATTCTACGTAGTATTTCTGTATAAGCATTTGTTAAATCACCTAAATCATGGCGAAATAAATCTTTATCTAATTGTTCATTGGTTTTAACATCAACTAGACGACAACTATCCGGTGATATCTCATCTGCTAGTACAATGTTCCCCAAACTATCACGACCAAATTCAATTTTAAAATCAATTATTCTAATTCCTATTTCCATGAATATTTCTTGTAAATACTGATTAATTTTTGCTAATTCTGAATAACAATGAACTAATTCTGCCTCAGTAATTATTCCTAATGCATATGCATGATGGTCATTAATTAGTGGATCATTTAGACTGTCTTCTTTATAGCAAATTTCTAGAACCGGATTTTTAAATACTGTTCCAACTGTTATTGCTAAACGTTTTGCCATTGAACCGTGAGCCTCATTACGACAAATAAATTCTAATGGAATAATTTCAATTTTTTTACATAATTGTTCACGTTCATTTAATGTTTCAATTAAATGTGTTTTTATTCCACGCTTTTCTAATTCACCAAAAATATATGTACTGATTTTATTATTTAAAATTCCTTTTGTTGCAATCTCTGCTTTTTTAACACCATTAAATGCAGTTGCATCATCCTTATAATACATAATAATTTCATCTGCCTTATCTGTTAGGTAAATTGATTTTGCCTTACCTTCATACATTAATTCTTTTTTCATTATTGCTCTCCTTCTTGAAAATACTTCACGGCGTTTTCAAAGATTGATAATTTCTTTTCACCCGGAATATTCTGATATAAACCTGTTGTATAACGTTCACTATGTGCCATTTTTCCTAGCACTTTTCCACAAGGTGAAATTAAACCTTCTATTGCATATTCACTTCCATTTGGATTTTCTTCACAATACGTAAATGCAACTTGTCCATTTGCAATTAATTTTTCAATTGTTGCTTGACTTCCTGTTACTTTTCCTTCACCATGACTGATTACTTGACTATATTCTTTGTTTAATTCTAAATCTTTTAGCCATGGTGATGAGATGCTTTCAACTTTTGTGGTAACGATTTTTGAAATATGATAATTACAATCATTTCTAAATAACGTTGGATTTTCCTCAGTAATATTTACTTCTCCAGCATTAATTAGACCTGATTTGATTAGTGCTTGGAATCCGTTGCAAATTCCTAATACTAATTTGTTTGCTGCCAAGTGTGCTTCTATTGCTACTTTTATTTTCGGATTTGCTAAAATGTTAACAATATACTTCCCACTTCCATCGGGTTCATCTCCACCACTAAATCCTCCACTAAAGGCAATAATATCAGCGGCTGCAATTTTAGTTACCATTGTTTCAATTGAATTTAAAATTGCTGTTTCATCTAAATTTTTAAATGTCCACACATCACACTCACAACCTGCATCACTAAAGGCACGACTCATTTCAATCTCTGAATTCGTTCCACTAAATACTGGAATAAAGACCATCGGCTTTGCTTTATATTGTGGTTTGTAAGTTATAGGTGTTTGTTTTTGCTCAATTTTTGTTGTTACTGCTTGGGCATTAAGTGGTGGATATACACTTGCAAAATAATCATTATTCATTGTGATTAATTGTTCTAAATCATACGTTTTATCATTTATAATTAATGTTTTTGTTGAGTTCGTTGTTCCGATTTTTGGTAATGTTAATTCCTCTGGTGAAGTAAAGATAATTGAACCATAGGCATCTTCATATAACTCATAATCTGATGTAACAACACACCCGAGTTTATTTCCCATTAGCATTTTGCTTAATTGCAGTGCAATTCCACCATCACTAACGGCAGCTGCCGCTGTTACTTTACCGGTTTTAACTAGTTCGTAATATGTCTGAAAATTGTTTCTCAAACTATCAAAATCATAATCTGTTTTATTAATTGTACTCGGTAACAGATAAATATTTTCATTTGCTTTTTTTATTTCTGTTGAAATAACTTGTTTAATATTTCCTGGAGCAAACGCAAATGAAATCAACGTTGGTGGTACATCAATATCTTCATATGTTCCACTCATTGAATCTTTTCCCCCAAGTGCTGGGCATCCAAGTTCCATCTGAGCACGATATGCCCCCAGTAATGAGGCCATTACAACACCATAACGTTTTGGTTCAGCATTTAAACGCATGAAATATTCTTGAAAACTCAAGTTAATTGCACTTAATTCAACCCCACTAGCAATTACCTTTGTAACTGAATCAACTACTGCACTCATTGCTCCAAAATATTGGTTTGCACTCATTAAATGCGGATTGTATCCATAACTAATAACTGATGTTAATTCCTTTGCCATTGGTAAACGTTGAATTCCTACTTGATTCTTTGTCAGTTGGTATTTTCCACCATATGGCATTAATACCGTTGTTGCTCCAACTGTTGCATCAAAATTAGTATCCATATTACGATTATCAACTAAATTTGGATTTTGATATAACTTTATCAAATCATTTTCACGATTTAATTTTACTTCTTTTTGCTTTTCAATAATTACATCTTGATGTGGTATCTTTCCACTTGAATTTAAAAAATCACGATCAATATCAACGATTATCTCATCTTCATACTTCATTATTAAGTGGTTAGTATCTGTAACTGTTGCCACATTCGTAATTTCTAAATTTTCCAAAGCAGCGTACTTACAAAATTCGGCTTCATCTTTGGGATCTAATACAACTGCCATTCTTTCTTGAGATTCACTCAAAGCAATTTCTGTCGGCTTTAAATTAGCAACTTTTAGTGGAATTCGGTCTAAGTAAATTTCAATGCTATCACTAAGTTCACCAATGGCAACACTAACACCGCCTGCTCCAAAGTCATTTGACTTTTTGATTAATTTTAATGCACTTGGATTTAAAAATAAACGCTGTATTTTTCGCTCAACTGGAGCGTTTCCTTTTTGAACTTCAACTGCTGAATCCTCAATTGAGTTTTCATTGTGCGACTTACTACTACCTGTCGCACCTCCAATTCCATCAAATCCTGTACGTCCTCCGATTAATAAAACGATATCGCCTTTTTGCGGGCATAAACGTGTAACATGTTTTTTATTAACCGCACCAACTACTGCTCCGGCTTCTAAGTGCTTTGCTTTATATCCAGGGTGATATAGTTCTTTAACAAATGTTGTTGCAAGTCCAATTTGATTTCCGTAACTTGAAAATCCATTAGTTGCTTTTTGGGAAATAATACGCTGTGGTAACTTTCCTTTCATTGTTGCTTCAATTGGTTCAAGAATATCTGCTGCTCCCGATATACGCATTCCTTGATACACGTATGCTCTTCCTGAAAGTGGATCACGAATTGCCCCACCAATACATGTACTTGCTCCTCCATACGGTTCAATTTCTGTTGGGTGGTTGTGAGTTTCATTTTTAAATTGAAGTAAGTATGTTTGATCTTCTTCATCTACTTCAATACTAATTGCATTATCTTCCTCAGTATCTTCTAAGTTTGTTAATAACCCTTTTTTAACTGCATATTTACCACAAATAGTTCCTAAATTCATTAAGCTGATTGGTTTTGTATCATTTATTTCTTGTTTTTTCTTTAAATAATCTAAATATGTTTCATTAATGACTTTATCTTCAATTTTGATGTTATCTAAAACCGTATTAAATGTTGTGTGACGACAATGATCAGACCAGTATGTATCAATGATTTGAATTTCTCCTAGAAGTGGGTCGCGATTTTCTTGCTTAAAATATTCTTGAATATAAACTAAATTATCAAATGTAAATGAAAAACCGTGCTCTGTTTGTACTGCCTGAAGTTCTGCTTCACTCATAGTAATAAATCCTGTCAATACTGTTTCTTGCATTGTATGAGTTGCGTAGTTAATTTCTAATTTCGTTAAATCTTTTTTTCGACATTCAATTTTATTGATATAAAAATTTTCAATTGCTGTTAATTCTTCTGCATTTATTCCTTCGAAAATTAATAGTTCTGCCGTTTTTGTTGTAGCGTTAGTTTCAGGACAAATTAATCTTAAGCATTCATTTGCACTATCCGCACGCATATCAAATTGATTTGGTAAATTCTCAACAGCTAAGTAAACTTTATTTGTTAAATCTACTGTTTCATAAACATCATCCGCTACTGGTTCACTAAAAACAGTGTTTTTAGCAGTTTCTAAAATATCATCATTAATATTAAACACATCATAAATATTATATTTCTCAATTTTTTTTAAGTTTGTTAAATTTAAACTTGTTTTAAATTCATGTAATAAATTTTCTTCTTCAACATTATATTTTGCTTTTTTACGCACATAAATTCTTTTATTCATTTTTAAATACCTCGTTTTCGATTTTCTTAATATTAGTTTGATTTAATGCTAGATTAATATGACCCATTTTTCGGTTTGTTTTTGCTATATCTTTTCCGTAAAAATAACCATTAGCAAAACTATTTTTCTGAACAAATACTTGCGCATTAAGTAAATGTTGACCGAGTACATTGTACATTACCATCGGTTGACATAACTTTGGTGAAACAAGCGGTAATTTTAATGCTGCTCTAACTACATTATCAAATTGACTAACATTTGTTGCATCCATTGTAATGTGACCACTATTATGCGGTCGCGGTGCCATTTCATTAAAGTATAATCTATTTTCTTTTACAAAAAATTCAATGCATAAAATTCCATAAAAATCATTTGCTTCCATTAGTTTGGTAATTTGTTTTTGAGCCACTTCATTTACAATATTAGAAATGGCTGTTGGATCATACGTTGTTTTGTGCAAAATTCCATTAACATGTTCATTAATTACTGGATCAAAGCAAACTATTTCACCTTGATGATTACGAATTGCAATGATACTTAACTCATAATCAAATTTTACCTTTTGTTCATAAATACACTGTACCTTTAACATCTCAATTGCTTGGTTAAGATCAGCCGGACTATCAATCGTTAGTTGTCCTTTTCCATCATAACCTAATTCACATGTTTTTAATATAGCTGGGAACCCAATTGTTTTACACGCATTGGCCAAATCATCAGAATTATTTACTTCCATAAACTGTGCTGTTTGAATTCCACTTTTCTTTGCTAATTGTTTTTCACGAATTCGGTTTTGAGCATAATAAAGAACATCAATTCCCTGGTATAATTTTTCTTGATTAATTGTTTTTAAAATTTCTAAATTAACATTCTCAAACTCATAAACTATTACATCTGATAACTTTTCTAATTCTTGGAGTGCTCGTTTGTCGCCAAAACTGGCATTGATAATTTTAGAAGCATATTTAAATGCTGGGGCTTGTGGACTCGGATCTAAACAAACACATTCAATTCCATATTTACTTGCACTTTGAATCAACATTAATGCAAGCTGTCCTCCACCAATAATTCCTAATTTATTTATCATTATTCAGCACTCCTTTTGTTTGCCTTTGACGATATTCATCATATTTTTGAGCCAACTTAGAATTGTTAATTGCTAAAATGCTAACTGCTAATAGTGCGGCATTTTCCGAACCATTGATTGCCACTGTTGCTACCGGAATTCCTTTAGGCATTTGGACAATTGATAAGAGTGAATCCCAACCATTTAACATTCTTGATTTAATTGGTACCCCAATTACTGGAACAATACTCATGGCAGCAACCATTCCTGGCAGGTGGGCACTACCACCAGCTCCTGCAATAATTACATCAATATTATTTGCCTTTGCAGAATTTGCAAATTCATACATGTAATCTGGTGTTCGATGGGCACTAACAATTTTTTCCTCAACCTCAACACCAAATTCTTTTAATAGTTGCGTTGCTTTGTTCATTACTTCATGATCACTTTGTGAACCCATTATAACTGCTACTT
>CAZFWW010000007.1:0-28794 GCA_964522645.1 uncultured Mycoplasmatales bacterium | reverse complement strand
TCTATTTAAAGATAATTGGAGAAAAATGATCAATATTTTATTAATAGAAGATGATATAGACTATGCAAAAACATTTATTGAATATATGAATACAAATAATATAAATGTTACGCATATCGATTCATTAGAGCATAATTTAATCATGAGAGAAATTGAAAAAAATCCGAAAGTAATAATTTTGGATTTTTTCTTTAATGGTGATAATTCAGTTAATACTTATAGTTATTTGAAAAAATATAATATACCAATAGTATATTTAACTAGTAATACTAAGTCTGAAGACGAAATTAGTTTATTAAAGCAAGGAGTTAGTGATTATATTGATAAATTAAAGCCATTAGCAGTTGTATATGAGAAAATAAAGAAGTATGTCAACATTAGTAATCAACTTGAATATAATTTCTTTGATAACACATTAAATATTGAAACCAAAATGATAAATAATAAATATAAGTTAACAGAAAATGAATATAAAATTTTGCTGATATTAATTAAAAATATTGGTAAAAATGTATCAACTGAATCAATTATGTTAGAACTGTGGAATGATAATACTTTTATTGAAAAGAATACCGTTTTCGTAGCAATCAAAAGATTACGAGAAAAATTACGTAAGTTTAATCTTAATGTAGTAATTATCTCAGAAAAAGCAAAGGGGTATAAACTTGATGAACTTTCGTGAATTTTTAAATGAAAAAAAAATAACTATATTACTTCAGTTATTATTTAACTTACTAATCATTTATGTTGGTCTTTTACAGCGTCAACATATCGTATCAATTATCAATTATTTAATGTTGATTGACATTATGTTTGTGGTATATTTTATTAGTTATTACATAAGAATCAGTAAAATAATTAATAATTTAGAATCAACAGAAGCAAATTTAGATCAAAAATTTCTAATCAAAGAAGTACAAGAAAAGTTAAGCCATGAAGAAGACTTGATTTTTAATGTAATTGAAAGAATTAGTAAGCATCAATATCAAGAAGTAAAAAACTATCGACATTTATTAGAAGATGAAAAACGAAATAAAACAATGTGGGTGCATGAATTAAAACAACCGCTTGCTGTTTTAAATGCTGATGATATTTCAGACTTTGAACGAAAAAAGGCAGTTGCAAAAATTAATAAAAACTTAGATCGTATTTTGTATTATGAACGAATAGAAAATATCGGTTCTGATTTGGCATATACTGAAGAAAATTTACAATTAATAATAAATGAATTACTACGTAGTTTTTCATATGAATTGATTGAATTAGATGCTAAAATAACAATGAATATTCCGAAAAATCAAGCTATAATAACTGATAAATTTTGGCTGTTATTTGTGTTAGAACAGATAATAACAAACGCCATCAAATATAAGCCAGATGGTAAATTAAGTATTATTATTACAAGTGAAATAATAGAAGATAAATTACGATTAACAATTTGTGATAATGGAATTGGAATTCCGCAAAATGATTTGAAAAATATCTTTGATATGGGATATCGTGGAAGTAATGCAAAGGATAAAAAGTATGCAAGTGGTTATGGTCTTTACTATACAAAGCAAGTAATTGAGAAATTGAATGCAAAAATTGATATTGAAAATAATGAAGAAAAAGGCATAACAGTCTACATTGATTTTGTTTTGTAGTATAAAGTTTTATTATAACTAACTACATTTCAATTGTTAATGTTTTAAAAAGTTAATAATAATTAATTATGGAATTTAAAATAACCCCTAACAAATATGTTAAGGGTTATTATGCATTATTTTTAATTAACGAACATATGTTGTTTCAAACATAAATGTTTCATGAACATGACGGGCAATTGAGTATTCAACAATTTGAAAACTATCTGAATAGACAATTTGTGCTGTTTCAATTAAGAATTTTTCTTGAGAAAAATCTAAATTTTCTAATTCAAGTTCGGTTGGAAGTGCGGATTTAATAATTAAATTTGAACTCTTTATTTTAATATTGAGTTCTTTTTTTATGTAATCATAAATCGAATCATGTAAATGATCAATTGTAAGACCTGGTATTAAATCAATTGGCATATATGTATATTCGATGATACTTCTTTTTTCATTTATAGCTCTAACTCTAATGATTTCATAAACAAAAGTTCCTGTTTTAATATTAAGAATTGAAGCAATTTTTTCAGGACAAGGAATAGCATTAAATTTTAAGATGTGAGAAGTTACATTTTCTTTTCCCATCTTATTTGAAGTACCTTGTAAATGTGTTCCGAAATTTGTTGAAGATAAATCTTTTTTGATAAATGTACCTGCACCTTTTTTTCGTAATAATAATCCCTCTAATGTCAGAATATTAATTGCTTTTGTAATTGTTATTAATGATGTATTGTAATTTTTTGCCAAAATCTTTCCCGCTGGTAAAATATCAACATTTTTATAAATTCCAGTTAATATTTCCTTTTTTAAATCTTCAGCAATATGCTCATACTTATTTTTCATAAGCCTCCTACTAAATACTATTATATCACAATATCAAATATATCCTTTAAAAAGAAATGTATATACATTTGTAAAATAACACTTGACTTTTCACCGGAAAAGGTATACAATTGAATTATAAAGAAAGTGAGGTAGTATGAAAAGTAGTAAGATGGAAAAAGTATCAGAAATTGCAGGAACAATTGGAAATAACTTATATTTAAGGTCACTGAGAGATGCATTTATTTTGGCAATCCCCTTTTTAGTACTTGGTGGGATAGCAATCGTGTTTAACTTTATCATGTTCACACCGGATGGCTTTTTAAGTGGTGTAATTGAAGTAGAAACGATTTTAAAAATCCAAGAATTTGGAACGAGAATACTAAATGGGTCGATGAATTTATTATCAATTTTTGTTGTATTATTGTTTGCATATAATATTGCAATCAACAAGAAATATAAAGAACCATTCATTGTTGCACTTGTATCACTTGCAGCACTATTTATGGTAATGCCTTTAACATTAATGGTTTCAGATGTTTCAGGAGAAGAAGTTATTGTTAGCGGTTTAACATCATATACTTATTTTTCAGCAACAGGATTATTTGTTTCGATGTTGACAGCTGCTATTGTAAGTACAATATTTATTTACTTTGAAAATAAAGAAATATTCAAAATAAATCTTGAAGGTAACATTCCACCAGCAGTAAAGAAATCATTTAATGTAATGAGTACAATAATTATTACGCTAACCATTTATGGGTTTGTAGCATTTTTAATAACAGTTGTAACTAACATGGAAATATATGACTTGATTAATAAAATATTACAAGCACCACTTGTAAATATAACAACATCACTTCCAGGATTCATGTTTTTAACATTTATGACTAATTTTCTTTTCTCGCTTGGGATTCATCCAGCTGGAATTGTTAATCCAATTCTAGAACCTCCATTATTGGTGGCAATGCAGCAAAATGTTGATGCATATGCAGCTGGAATTGATATTCCTAACATTATTGTATTACCATTTAGAGATTTGTATGGACATATTGGAGGAACAGGATCAACAATAGCATTATTATTAACAATTTTTATTTTTGCTAAGAAAAAAGAACATAAAGCATTTGCCAAAGTGGCAGCACCAACTAGTTTTTTCAACATAAATGAGCCAATTATTTTCGGATTTCCCGTTGTATTTAATCCGCTTATAATGATTCCATTTATTTTCGCACCACTATTAAATTATATTGTTGCCTATCTTGCAACATCACTTGAATTGGTATCCAAACTGGTAGTTTATGTTCCGTGGTCAATGCCGCCGTTCCTTAATGGTTTTGTAGCAAGTGGTGGTGATATTAGAAATGTAATATTGCAAGTGTTGTTGATAGTGATGGATATCTTTATCTGGGCAATTTTCTTAAAATTATATGAAAGAACAATGGATAAATCAAATATTTAGGAGGATAAAATGAAGAAAATATTATTTATTTGTAACGAAGGAATGTCGACAAGTGTGTTAGCGATGAAGGTGACAAATTATTCAAAAGAAAAAGCAATTGAATTAAATATTGATGCCAAACCCGAATCCGAATTAATGCGTTGCTACAAGGATTATGATTTAATTATGGTTGCACCACAACTTGCGTATATGGCGAATAAAATTGCCAAAAGAATTGAGGGAGAAGTACCAGTTGGTAAATTATCAGCTATTGATTTTGGAAGAATGAATATTCCTGGATTATATAATTGTATTGTGGAGGAATTAACTAAATGAATATTGTTAAATCAAACAGCAAAGAATTAAGGAAAATTATCCAAAGAAATAACCTCAAAACAGCAATTAAAAATGCTCAAGGAAGAGTAATACTTACGGAAATAGTAGTTGGTACTCAGCAAAAATATACAGGAATTTGTAATGCAAAGTTAATGAAAAATTTTGGTGCTGATTTAATAACATTAAAAAAATATAATTATTCAGAGTATCAAATGGAAAAGTATCATGAATATAGAAGTGTAGGAGCAATGATTGGACTTAACTTTGAAATTAAACAATCAAATATGGAAGCAGAAATTGATACTTTAACAAGTGAAAATATAGAGGTTATTAAAAATCAAGAAATAGATTACATTGTAGTAACAGTCTATCCCCAATCAAAAATTAAATTGAGTGAAATAAAAAAACAATTATTAGCACTAAAAAAAGAGTATCAAGGATTAATAATTTTAAACTATTATGTAGTAACACCCGAATTATTTAAACGAGAAATTTATAATAATATAGAAGAATTAGCGAAAATTATTGATGCAATTTGTATTCCAATTCCTGGAACAGTAGCAGGTGTGAACACAAATGATGTTCAAGACTTAATAACTGATATCCATAAAAATGATTTACTTACGATTGGAACAATTTGTACATCACAAGAAAGTGCTAACCCCAGTCAAATCAGTTCATTAGGACTTACTGCAAAACAATTAGGATTTGATATCCATATGTTTGGAGATGCAGCGGCTTGTAATATCCCTGAAGAATTAAATGTCTTTGAGTATTCAATTGCAATCCGGGGAAAAAGACATACGTATTACCGAATGGTAAATTAAGGAGAGATATGAAAATTGGATTTATTGGGTTTGGTAAGAGTGTTAATCGTTACCATGCTCCGTTTATTAGTCAAATTAAAGATGCTAAAGTTGAAGGATATTATTCAAAAGGTGAGCATCAATTTGAGATGATATATCCCAAATTTAACGAATTAAAACGCTATGAAACACTTAGTGAAATGCTAAATGATGAACTGGATTTAATTATTGTTTCCACGCCAGCTAAGTACCATTTTCAGTATGCTAAAGATGTAATAAAAGCAAATAAACATGTATTAATTGAAAAGCCAATGTGCAGTACAGTTCAAGAAGCAAAAGAATTATATGCTCTTGCTAAAAAACATAATGTAATTTGTAGTCCATATCAGAACCGACGCTTTGATAGTGATTTTCTTGATATTAAGCAAGCAATTAACACATGTGATGTAGGAAAAATCTTAGAAATTGAATCAAATCATACCCAATATCGTATTGATGGTTTAAATCGAGTTGGTTCAAAGTATGATGGATTTATTTATGGTCATGCTGTACATTTTATTGATCAAATTGTTAGTATGTACGGAGAACCTGATGATTTAATATATGACTTTACAAATCAAAAAGATTATTATCTAGAGGGTACGGGACAACTGGAAGATTATTACAACATTATCTTAATTTATGGCAATATGCGGGTTCGAGTTCGTTACAGTCAATTAATTGTTAAAGAACCACCAAGGTGGATTGTTAATGGTTTAAATGCAACAATTGAGAAATATAAAATTGATAATCAAGAACGTGATTTAAAATGTGGAATTTACCCAAGTAGTTCTAGTTTTGCCAAAGATAATGCTGATGAAATCTGTAACATATATTACCGTGATGGAACTAAAAAACAAGTTAAACAAAAAGAGCAGAAATTATATACAGAATTTTACTACCAGTTATTTAATTATATTAAAACAGGAGAAAACCCCCCAGTTCCCGAGTGTGAAGCACTTTATGTATTAAATATTTTAGAAACGATTGTTAATCATCGAAAATATAAAAAATTAGCGGATAGTAATAATGATTAATTAGAATAAAGTTAGAAAAGAAAAGATTAATCTTTTCTTTTTTGTATGTTAATTTAATAAAAAAATCAGATAAAATGTTATAATAAAAGTAATAAAGTGTGGGTGAGGAGTGGTTAAATGTGAAAAAGAAAATAAATCAAAATCCGCTAAATATTATCTATGGTTTACAAGATATGGCAGGACCACTTAATAATTCAGTAAAGCTTATTCCTAAAGAAAATAGTTTTATTTATACTAAAACCGAATCACAAAAAAAAGTTAGTTACTACTTTGATTGCACCAAAAGGGTGATAACAATCCAAAATCAACAAATAAAATTTGGTAGTGCTGTTTGTAGAACAAAGTGGATTGGAAAACACAAATGTAAGATTTATTTAATTACTCCCCACAAAAAACACCTTTTATGTACATTTAAACAAATTAAAACGAATTATCAAAGACATCTAGTAAACTTATATGCAGATGCCTTTGAAGAATTATTAGATAATAATATAACAATTCCTGAGGAAATTGACGCTCAGAATTATATTGAAGAAAAAAGCACAGATGCTCAAAGGTGGTTAATGGCAATTGATGCTCCGTTTATTGATGGTAAAAGGGTAATTATTAATCAATATATAGGTAAGACTTATAATAATCAAATGATTAATGAACTGCAAATTGAGGCAGATAAGTTATGTCGTGAATATTTTCAACAGGAATTTAAAGTTGATCTTGTCAATGAAGAAGTAAGAAAAATTGAAGATGAACAATTCGCAATTAATACGCATCAATTAATAAAAATAGCGATGTTAACAAGATATCTGTATCAATTTTCGGTGATAAATGAAGAAGAATTTATTATCTACCGAAAAAAAATTGGTATTATCCTTCAACAAGAACATGATTCATTTGTAGAAATGGCAAATGTATTTTTAACACAAAGACACGAATATTTAAAAGACCATTTAAAAGTTTCAGTTTTGCAACAAGAGCAAGATGAAATCCAAATGCGAGAAAAATTGGCATCGTTAGTTAACGATCAACAAAGTATTTGGAATATCGTTCCATGGGATACATATTTGAAAACGACAGAAAAAGTTCACCAAATTAAAGAGGAAAAAAATAATAATAAGAAAAAAATGATAGCAATTACCGGTTTACTAATCATCGTTGTAATTTTATGTGGATTAGTTTTCACTGGGATGATATCAGTTTAATTTGTAAATCTGCGTGTATTAATTAAATATTTGCTATTAATCCATGCTAAAATAATAATAAGGTTATAAGTTTATTAAAGTGAATTGTTTGGATCAAACGGAGGAATTATGAAGAAGTTTACAATTGGAGTTGAAAAACTCATTGATCCAATTAGTGTAGGTACATTACATTTTATTCAGGGGTTCAATGATAAAGTACCTGTTAGTGTTCAAAAAAAGATGGTTGATAAATCAGCCCAAAAGAATCCATTTATGGGACTTGTTGTTGATCCATATTGTTATTTTCTAGCATATGAAATAACAGACGCTGATTATTTTCAAAGACTGTTACCTCAAAAATTTAAATTAGAGAAAACTAAGATTTTTGCTGAAGATAAAACGGAGAAATACTACTATTTAATGGGGTGTTTTAATGCACGAACAAGTGCTTTTTTCGGATCAAGAGTTGAAGCATATGTAATAGCGACAAACGAAGAAACAGGATTACTTAGTTGGGTAATAATCGATTATGATACTAATACAATTAGTTATGATCCGAAAAACGGGTTAATTAAACCGACAGCTCCAGAGAGCGTAATTACAACTGATTATCAAGGGCGAATAATTGTTGAAATGAAAAATCAATTTTCAAAGCGTGAAATTAGTTTTACAAGTACTGTGAAGGATGGAACATTATCACCACTTGATAGCAAACTTTGGATTGAAGGAAACTTGTCAGTTGGTTATGGGAAAAATCATTCTGATAATGGAGATGTATTCTCTTTAAGGTTTGATCCAAAAGAAATGAAAGAAGCACTTGACTTACCACTTGATTCGATTGAAATAACTACAAATAATTGGTATACTGACTATATTACTGAAAAGCCAAGTAAATTAATTTGCTTTCCGTATGCTCAGCATTTTATTTCGGATTCTCCTGGATATGCAAGTAATATAAAGACAGAAGAAGAACTATTAAATAGTATCCAAGATGTTGATTTTTCTGGTGTAGAGGTATATTCAAGCGAATCATTTAAACGAGCAATTATCTTCGTACCATTATTTTTGATTGTAATCATAATTATATTATTAATTAAATAATTTAAAGGACTGTATAAAAGCAGTTCTTTTTTTATTCAGAGTTATTTATATTAATTATAAATAACTTGACAAACAAAATAAAAGAATGTATAATACACTTGTTATTTATAAAGATTATAAAGAAGAGGTGTAAATATGAATAATATATTAAAAATGATTGTTGTATTAATTTTCGGATTAGCTGGGTGTACAACAGAAGAAGGACAAGTAGATACAATTGAGTATGCATCATTATCAGGGAATGTTAACATTCCGAGTGAACCAAAACGAATAGTAACAGATTATTATTGTGGTGATCTCTTAGCACTAGAAACAAATGTTGTTGGTTGTGATTTGACGTATAAATCACCATCTTGGGATGTTAGTGGTATTACCGACATTGGGCAGTCAACAGAGCAGATTGCTGGTTTAAACCCAGATTTAATAATTACTTTTAATGCGGAAAATTACGAAGTTTATAAAGAATTAGCTCCGACAATTTTAATTCCATACGGTTCTTATAATGAAGAAAATTTATTAAAAGAATTGGCAGTTATTACAAATACAGTTGATAAAGGTGATCAATTATTAGGAGAATTTAATGATAAAGTTACAAAACTTAAAGAAGGATTAGCAAAATCATATTCATTAGATAAAACTACCTTTTCAACAATAGAATCATGGGGAGAAGATGTTTACGCTTATGGGAATACATGGTCAAGATTTGGCTATGTTATGTATGATAAAATGGGATTAAAGCCACCAGTAAAAGCGCAAGAAAAGTTAATTAGCGATAAACCATCAGGAGAAACGTATTTATTATTAACAGAAGAATTAGTCAGTGATTATGTCGGAGATGTTGTGTTAGTAGGAACAAAAACTGGGGAAAATGATAATAATCCAATTATTAATAGTAGTAGTTTTCAAAATACAGCTGCTGCTAAAACAGGTAATGTATTTTATGTGAATTCAGAACTGTTTTATAATAATGATATTTTATCACTTCTTGATCAAATTGATATTATCCAGGAGTTAGTAAATGAAGCAAAATAAATATTTTATTTGGTTAGGGCTAATTTTAGCCCTAATAATTTTAATTATTATGAATTTAAGTCTAGGAGCATATGAAATTAATTTTAGTGATAGTTTAAAAGCACTTATTAATCAAGGAAGTAGTGAGGACATTAATATCATTAGAGGAGTACGTTTACCTCGAACGATTGGTGCAATTAGTGTTGGAACGACCCTTGCATTAAGTGGTTATTTTATGCGGTATGCTTTGAAAAATCCTTTGGCAGATAGCTCAATACTTGGGATTCAGACCGGAGCAACAACTTTAACGCTCATCATTTTATTATATTTTCCTTTAATGTATTATCTAGTTCCAGTAGTAGCATTTATAGGGGGAATTATTGCTTTCATAATAACGGTATTAATTACTGGTAAATATAATATTAACTCATCATCGCTAATCTTATCAGGAATTATTGTTAATGCATTTTTCACAGCAATTATTGGTATATTGACAATTTTAAATCCAATTAAACTCCAAGGAGCTCTTAATTATTTGAATGGATCATTAACTTCAATTAATCAAACAGAATCAGTGATAATGCTTGGATTAACAATAATTCTAACAATTGGTTGCTTTATTTTAATTCCGATTTTAAAAATTCTCTTACTTGATGATATTGCTATTAGTAATCTTGGAGTATCAGCACGATTATACCGTTTAGGTTGTGCAGTATATGCAATTTTACTGGCCTCAATTACAGTTGCATTTGTTGGTGTAATTTCCTTCATTGGAATAATTATCCCGGAATTTGCAAGTAAATTAACAAATGATAAAATCAAAAGTGAGTTGATTACAACAGCTCTTTTAGGAAGTATTGTCGTACTTGGTTCAGATTTATTACAAAGAATTATTTTTAATCCCCTTGATATTCCAGTAGGTTTGGTAATTGGAATTGGAGCTGCACCACTATTTTTAATTGTTCTAAGGAGAAATAATTATGGAAATTAATTTACAAAATATTAGTGTTAATTATGAAGATAATGTTGTTTTAAAACATGTTGATTTAGAAGTGCAAAAAGGTGAATTTATTAGTATTCTTGGTCGAAATGGGAGTGGAAAGAGTACAATAATAAAAGCAATCAACCAAAGCACTAAAGTTAATTCAGGAAAAGTATTGTTATTAAATGAAGAGATTAATCGTATTTCCAAACGAAAACTGGCTCAAAAGATTGCGTATTTACTTCAGTTTAATAGTTTAATTGAGAACATTACGGTTTATGATTATGTTGCATATGGAAGAACACCGTTTAAAAAAGTACTCCAAGGACTTAATCATAAAGATGATGAAATAATAATGAATTCACTTGAAAAAACGGGATTATTATCCTTTAAAAACCGTCGTTTAAACCAGTTAAGTGGTGGTGAAAAGCAGCGGGTTTATTTAGCAATGTGTCTTGCTAAGCAACCAGAAATAATTATTTTAGATGAACCAACAAACCATTTAGATATTAAGTATCAATATGATTTGTTAAAATTAATCAAGAAAATCAACCAAGAACAATCGGTAACAGTAATATGTGTGCTCCACGATTTAAATCAAGCCATTAAGTTTTCTGACCGATTAGTGATGTTAAAATCGGGAAGTGTTCATCAAATCGGAACCATTAATGAATGTATAACAAAGCAAAATATATATGATGTATTTGGAGTTAATGCCGAAATTCATCAAGAAGATAGCGGACTACATGTTGATTATTTAATATAAAAAAGCAAAATCAAATGATTTTGCTTTTAATTTTAAAATATTATTTTTGAGTTGATAAAAGTTTGAATAATAAATCACTATATTCTTTGGGATTATCAATTTCAAGTCCTTCAACTAAACGCGCTTGATTGTAAAGCACTTGTGCGTAATCATTAATGTTTTCTGTCTTGGAAATTAATTTGAAAAATTCATGATTTGGATTAATTTCTAGAATTTTATTTAAATTTAAGTTTGCATCAGGCATTTGCATTAATAATTTTTCTTGTTCAATTGAGATATTTTCAGCATTTATGATACTTGCCGCACTAGTTTTTAAACGATTTGTCAGTTTAACGTCAACAACTTTATCACTTAAGCTAGCTTTAACTTTTGTTAATAATTCTTGATGTTGTTCATTTAATTGTTTTAAATCTTCTTTCTCAGTTTCTGATTGTAAATCAGCATTTAAAACGGAAATAATGTCCTTGTCTTCATATTTTGCTAAAACTTGTAATGCGAATTCATCAATATCATTTGTTAAATAAAGAATTTCAATTTCTTTTTCTTTAATACTCTCCATAATTGGCATGGCATTGATTGCTTCAATTGAGTTTCCAGCTAAATAGTAAATTTTATCTTGGTCAATGTTATTTTGAGTGTATTCTAAAAGTGTAACATAGTCATCTGATTTATTTGTTTTAAACATAATTAAGTCTTTAAGTTTATCAGCGTTTTTTCCAAATTCATTATATACACCAAACATTAATGTGCGACCGAAGTTGTCATAGAATTGGTTGTAATCTTCACGCTGTTTTTTCAGCATACTTGTTAAAGTTTTAGTAATTGTTTTTTCAATAAATTTTTGAATACGTGAAACCTTTTGATCTTTTTGTAAAATTTCACGTGATATATTTAAATCTAAGTCATTACTATCAATTAATCCTCGAACAAAGTTAAAGTGTTCCGGAATTAAGTAATCAACATTATTATCAATTAAGATTCCTTTTGAATATAAGTCAATTCCGTTTTTATAATTTGGTGTATTATAATCAAATGGTTTAGAACTAGGAATATATAAGAGTAAGTTATTGTTACTCATTCCTTCAGTTACTTTGTGCATTACTTTAAGCGGCTTTGTAAATTGCATAAATTGTTTTTGGTAAAATTCTTCGTATTCTTCATCAGTAATTTCAGATTTAGTTTTTTTCCATAAAGCAACTTGTGAGTTAACTTGCGCAAATTGTAATTCTTCATGTGCTTCCTCTTGATTATCATCATCAGTGTCCACAGGAATTGTTACCATTTTTTCTAATAAAATTGGATATTTAACATAATCAGAGTGGGTTTTGATAATAGATTCAACAGTAAAGGAATCAGCATACTTATCAAAATCTTCACCCGCTTTTAAGTAAAGGGTAATTTCAGTTCCGTGACTATCTTTATCAGCATTTACAATCTCAAAGCTGTCAGTTCCATCACTTGACCATAAATAAGCATTATCATTTTCCTTTTTAGTTAAAACTTCAACTTTATCGGCAACAATAAAACTTGCGTAAAAACCAACTCCGAATTGCCCAATTGAGTCAATTTGTTCATCTGTTTTTAAGTTTTTAATAAATTCTTTAGTTCCACTATGCGCAATAGTCCCTAAGTTATTAATTAAATCTGCTTCGTTCATCCCAATTCCCGAATCGGAAATAGTAATTGTACGATTATCCTTATCAGTTTTAATTTTAATTTCAAGTGCATCAGTACTCTTAGTTTTTGACTGGATTCTAGCAAAGTGTTCTTTATCCAGTGCATCAGATGCATTAGATATTAGCTCTCTTAAAAAGATATCTTTATTTGAATAAATAGAATGAATCATTAAGTTTAATAGTTCTTTTGATTCGGCTTTAAATTCTTGTTTCATTTTACTCCTTTTAAAAATTTTTTTTACAATTACTATTATATCTCTAAAATTTAATTTGTCAATCTTTTTTGTTAAAAACTCCGCACTTAACATTTTGTGGGGGTACTATTGGATATGAAGGTAAACTACTAGGACAAAGATTAAAATATTTACCAAACTGGAAAATAGCGAGTCAAAGTATTAAATTCAACTTTAAAATAACAAGGAAAATCCATTAACAAGCAAAAACAAAATTAAAATAACAAGATTTTAAGGTGGTTAAAACACACTTATGAGAATTGTCATGATGTAACTATGATTCAAATAATCAGAAACAATTAAAAAATCATGCTATTGACCGACTGAAAATGATATGATAATAGTAAGTAAAGGTGGTAAGATGATTATAGAATTTGATAATAAGCAAAATAAAAAAAAGCCAATAACAATTAATAATAAAGACGTTAAATGTCCGTTTTGTAACATTGAAATGGTGGATAAAATTTATGATAGTAATGGTCCATATAAATGGGTTGAAAATAAATACCAATCATTAAAAGATGCCGATATGACCCTAATAATTGAAACCGAAAAATGTGGAACAGATTTGGGGGATTATACTGATGATTATGCAAGTGAGCTATTAAAATTTGCCTTAGAAAAATATGAGTTAATGAAGCAGACCAACAAATATCAATCAGTAATATTATTTAAAAATTATGGTTATTTATCGGGTGGAAGCCTTGAACATCCGCACATGCAAATTGTAGGTTTAAAAGAGCATAATGTAATGCAGGAGATAAGTATTGATAATTGTGAAGGATACCTAGTTTTTGATGAAGAAGTAAAAATGACTTTAAGTAAAGAACCAGTTACAAATTTTGTTGAATATAATTTTCATTTTAAAAATAGTCAAATTGATTATTTAGCAGTTTATTTACAGAGACTCGTTAAGTCCCAACTGCAACAAAATTCTTTTCCCAATTATAGTTATAATTTATTTTTATATGAAATCAACGGGAATAAAGTCCTTAAATTTACGCCGCGTTATCCAGTATCTCCTTACTATATTGGTTATAAATTAAAACAAGTATTAACGCATGAAGAAATGAGCGAAATTGTAACAAAAGTCCGTAAAGCGATACTTGAAAAATAAAATCAATTAAAATCTATGTTATAATATATAGTGTACATGAGTATGATAATGTATTGGAAAAATAAAATTTAAAAGGAATGATTAGTATGACAATAGGATTATTAATAATTAGTGTTATATTACTAGTTGTTGAGGTAATAACAGCTTCAACAATGTTTATTTGGTTTGCACTAGGCGGATTTGTTACTGCTTTTGCAAGTCTATTTATTGAAAACTATATAGTATTAACATTAATTTTTGGAGTTACTTCATTAAGTTTAATGGCTTTATTGAGAACCAAAGTTCGTACGAAATTAGAAACTACATCAGTTGAAACATCGTATGAGAAAATTTTAAATCAGAAGGCAATTGTGCTTGAAGAAATCACACCAACAAAGCCTGGAAGTGTCAAAGTTTCTGGACAAACTTGGAGTGCTCGAAGTGAGTCTTCGCATGCTGTCAATGAAGAAGTAAGTATTATAAAAATTAATGGGTCTCATGTCATTGTAAAATAGGAGGGAAAATGGAAGGATTTATTTTTAGTATCGTTATTTTACTATTGATTTTTGCAATAGTAGGATCATCATTTAAAATCGTTAAACAATCTGAAGTTGCGGTTGTTGAAAGGTTAGGAAAGTTTAAGGGAACACTTGAACCGGGAATGCATTTTATTACACCAATTTTAGATAATATTTCTGCACGAATTGATATTCGTGAAATTGTATTTAATTTCGAACCACAACCAGTTATTACATCAGATAACGTTACAATTCAAATTGATACTGTAGTTTATATTTACGTTACTGATCCAGAACGTTATATGTATGGGGTTGCCAATCCAATTACAGCACTTGAGAATTTAAGTGCAACGACATTACGTAACATTATTGGTGAATTAGAGTTAGACCAAACATTAACATCACGTGATATAATCAACTCAAAGATTCGTTCAACATTAGATGAAGCAACGGATTCATGGGGAATTAAAGTTACCAGAGTAGAGGTTAAAAATATTATTCCACCAAAAGATATTCAAGAAGCGATGGAAAAACAAATGCGTGCTGAACGTGAAAAACGTGAAAAAGTTTTAACAGCTGAAGGTAACAAAATTGCTCAAATTACCGAAGCAGAAGGTTATAAAGATTCAAAAATCTTAAAAGCCCAAGCAGAAAAACAAGAGAGAATTTTAAATGCCGAAGGGGAAGCGGAAGCAATCTTAAGAGTACAAGAGGCAAATGCTCAAGCATTAGAAAGATTAAATCAAGCAAAACCAACATCAGAAATTTTAATGTTAAAGCAATATGAAGCATTTGAAAAAATGGCAGATGGAAAAGCTAGTAAATTAATTATCCCACAAGATATTAAGGGAATTACTTCACTTGCTGCTGCACTTAAAGAATCAGTAAAAGAAGATTAATTTAAAATAATTAAAAGTCCTATATATAGGGCTTTTTTTATGAAGTTTCTAATTTTCTGAGTTTGCCCAAAACTCAATTCATTGATTAGGCAATTATTTGAAATTTTTATTTGCAAAATTAATCAAAATAATCAATAAAATCAAAAACTTTCAAAATTAATATAATGCTATAATATTGTTATATTAAATTGAAATTATTGGAGGAAATATGATATTTGACGCACATGGAGATATCTTAACGGATGTTGCAATTGAAAAGAAAAAGGGGATTGACATTTGGAATAGTTATCATGAACATCGTTATCAAAATGCCCAAATAATGGGGAGCATTTTTGTTAATTTTACAGATCCTGATGCTGCTGAACAAAAGGATCACTTTGAACAAATTCATAAATTATCATTAGAATATTTTAAAACTAAAGATAGTATTAATGTGATAGATCATAATAACTGGTCAGAAGATAAGTTTAACTTAATTTTCGGAATAGAAGGATTAAATGCCGTCGAAACAGTTGAGCAATTAGAAACGTTATATCGAATGGGATATCGTCATATTGGTTTGACATGGAACGAAAAAAATAAATTTGCAACTGGTGCAAATGAACAGGGAGGGTTGACGCCACTTGGAAAAACACTGATTAAAAAAGCAGAATCATTAAAGATGATTGTTGATTTTGCACATTTAAATGAACAATCGTTTTGGGATGCAACAAAAGAAATAACACGCCCAATTTTTGTTAGTCATGCAAATGTAGCTGGACTTGTTAAGCATCAGCGAAATTTAACTGATGAGCAATTAATGGCAATTAAAGAAACTAACGGAGTAGTAGGATTAACGGTAATGGCAGGTTTTTTAAACGAAATAAGTGAAAATGCCTCAATTACTGACTTTGTTTCACATGTTAAATACATTATTGATTTGGTTGGAATTGATCATGTCGGGTTTGGTTTTGACTTTTGTCACTATTTAAAAAGTCATGATATTGAAAATCCTGTATCAGGACTGAATGATATCCAAGATGTACCCCAAATAATTAGTTTATTAGAGAAATCAGGAATTGATAAAGCCGGAATTGAAAAAATTTGTTATAAGAATATGTTGCGTGTTCTAAATTCACATCTTAATAGTTAACTAGGTAGTAATAATTAAAAATCATCGTTAAAATATGTTAAAATAGATACAGTAATTTTGCTTGATGTGAGAGGGTTTGATTAGAGAAATAAAAGGGGGAATAGTGATGAGTTCAATCAAAAAATATATTGAAAATTTTTTGTGGTCAACTTGTTATCCGCTGTTTCAAAAAGTAGCAATAAATGAAAAAAAGATATTATTTGAAACTGATTTAGCAATGTATTGTGGAAACCAAAAACAGATATATGAAGAATTAATTCGTGATGAAATGTTTTTAAATTATGAATTTATATGGGTATTAAAGCCAAAGCAAATTGTTCCTGGAAATGCTAAGAGAGTGAGAAAAGTAGGAATTAGATATTTATACCACCTAGCAACAGCAAAGTATATTTTTACTGATGGAGCATTACCAGATAAATTTAAAAAAAATGAGCAACAAGTATGGATAAATTGTGCAATTGAAAAATATCAATTTAAAGCAAGTGAAACGGATGAAAAGGCTGACGATATAACCAAATACTTGGAACAATATGACTATATTATTAGTCAGACTGATGCTCACACAAAATTAATCGGTAATAAAGTTCATGAAAAAACTAAAATTATTCAATCGGGATATCCAAGAGTAAATGAATTACTGCAAATAAATAATTATCAATTAGAGAAAATAAAAGAAAAGTATGGGTTAGTAGCAACAGATAAAATTTTAGTTTGTTTGCAAGGTAATAATTCAGAAGGATTAGACTTTGATTTTGAAAATGTCATTAAACGTTCAAGTGGTTGGAAAATAGTAGTTGTAAATAGTTTTCAAACGCAAAATAATAATTCAAAACGTCTAATTGAATTGGAAAATACTGCTGATTTAACGCAACTATTAATTTTGAGTGATATCCTTTTAACATCAAGTATATCAGTAGCGATTGACTACGCGTTTACAAATAAACCAATTATTTTCAAATCACTTGATCAAAAAGAATTAAATGTGATAAATGAAATGATGCCCAAGAAATTGCCGGGTAAAATAATTAAGTCAGAGCAAGAATTAATTAAAATTTTAAAAAACAAAACTAATTATCAAAAACAACACTTAAAATTACTAAATGAATTTCAAGCAGAGTTTTGTAAAAGTGATGTTAAGAATGCTACACAAAAAATAGTAAGCAGAGTGATTAGGAGGTCAAATGAAAAAACCAAAGATGAAGTGGAAGACACTTTATAAAACATTTTGTAAAATGCCAATTAGAAAAAATAAAATTCTCTTTGAATCATTTGGCGGAAAGAACTATGATGATAATCCATTTGCAATTAGTGAGTATTTATCAGATAATGATCTTGAATTTGATTTAATTTGGTCATTAAATGATAAAATTATTAAAGATGTTGATTTTGCCGATATTGCAACAACTAAAAGAATGAGTATTAGTTATTTATATCATCTGGCAACAGCAAAATACATTATTACAAATAGTAACTTAAGTGCTAATTTTGTAAAAAGACCGGATCAAATTGTAATTCAAACTTGGCACGGAACACCAATCAAAAAGCAAGGGATTGATATGGAAAGTAATTATTTTCCCAATGTTTCAAGAATTGATTATTTACTAATGATGTTAAGAGATGTTAAGAATTGGGATTATCTAATTAGTGCAAATCATTATTCAAGTTCGATTTTTACGCGTTGTTTTGCCTATGACGGTCCAATTCTAGAAATTGGTTCTCCAAGAAGTGATCGTTTAGTAAATTATCATCCGGATGAAATAAAAATAATTAAAGAGAAATTAGAAATTCATGAGAATAAGAAAGTACTTTTATACACCCCAACAATTAGAGAGAATATGCACACTGATACAGGTAAGTTTATTGAAGAAATTAAGCTTAATTTAGCAAATATCGTGAAAGCAAATCCAGAGTGGGTAATTTTAGTTAGAAGTCACTATTTAGTAACAGAATATAAGAGAATTAAGCATAAAAACATTATTGATGTAACAAAATATCAAGACATTAATGATTTATACTTAATTAGTGATTGCTTATTAACTGATTATTCATCAACAATGTTTGATTTTGCAATTTTAAATCGACCAATAATCAAGTTTCCATATGATATTATTGAATATGAAAATAAAATTAGGGGTTTTTATTTGGATTATCAAAAAGATATACCAGCAACAAGTATTGAAAATGAAAATGAGTTAAGTGAAATTTTGAATAATTTTACTCAATACCAGGAATTTTGGACTGAAGAATTATTGCAATTCAACCAAAAATATAATTACCTTGCAGATGGTAAAGCAACAAAACGTTTAGTGGAAGAGATTATATTAAAAAATAAAGGTTAAGGATAGGAAAAAATGAAATTAACAATTGGAATTACAACGTATGAAGAAGATATCTTTTTACAAGAGTTACTTTACGTTTTACGAAATGAATTAATGCAAAATAATCTAGAACAAAAAGTAGAAATTATAATTACAAATGATTTTGGAAATAATCCGAGAACAATGGAGATTATTGAAGAAAATAATGATATATTAAAATTTATAAAGCTTAGTAAAAATAGTAAAACACCAGCAGTAGGTAGAAATGAGATAATTAAAAATGCTCAAGGTGAATATGTTCTATTTATTGATGGTGATGATAATTTTGTTACGTCACTTAAAACATTAGTAGAAGAACTTGAAAGCAAAGAACCAAAAGATATTTTTGTTTCTGAAGTACAGAAAATTGCTCATGATGGAATTATACTGCCAAGTCCATTTATCTATACAGAACAACTATTTGGTTGTTCTGATGCAGAATTTGAGAAAAATCATCATAAATTAGTTGTTCATCAGACCGGAATTTGGTCTGTTTACCGAACAGAATTTTTAAAAGAAAATGAGTTGTATTATGATGAAGAAAAACGCTATGAAGATAATTTACTTATGACTGATATTGCCCTATGTGACAAAACAAGGTATGGAAGATTACAGACTAAATACTATGGTTGGCGAACAAATTTTAAGAGTTTTAGTAACGCGGATATTGACTATGTTGTCCAAAGTCGTTTAAGTTTATATCAAGAGACGTTAAAGAAGGTTAAAAGTAATAGTGAAAGTAAGTTTGCACCTTATTTAGTATTTTCAGTGTGGAATCAAACATACAGCAATATTTTAAGAAACTATCCTGTGATGAGTCAAGAAAAATACCAAGAGTTTTATACAAAATTAAATAAAATAACTACGGAAAACCAAGAACTAATCACAGAATTAAGAGCTAAGCAAGAAGATTTTATTGATATTTACTATAAAATCCGTAAATTTAGAATCTTTGATTCATTCAATTGGATTAAACTTGGTCAAACAATCCATAAGTTGTATTCAAATAAAGGGAAGGTTAAAAAGAAATTAATCCAAATAATGACACTTTTACCATTAAATAAAAAGAAAATATTTATGACAAGTCAATACGGTAAATACAACGACAATACCAAATATTTATATTTACAAATGAAAAATGATCCAGAATATCAAAATTATAAATTTGTCTTTGCAGTAAAAGATAAATCACTATTAGAAAATCCGGATTTTATTGACTACGATAATAAATTACTATTTTATTACCACCATTATACGGCAAAATATATTTATTTCAATACTTGGTATGCAGCAGACATCAAAAAACGACCAAAGCAAATTTGGACTCAATTATGGCATGGAATACCGTATAAAAAAGTTTATAAGGATATAGAGACTTTTGAACAAACAACGGCTCCAGTAAAAGTGAAAGATAAAGAAAAATCAATTTTAAATTGGGATAATGTTTGGTCAGTTAATGAATATAATACAAAGATTTTTAAAAATTTATTTCCAATTGCGAATATTATTGAAAAAGAGTATCCGAAAACCCAGTGGTTAATCGATAATCAAAATAATGATCAGCTAATTGCTAATTTAAAAGCAAAATATCGCCTGGATTCATCAAAGAAATACATTTTATATGCTCCAACATATCGACCATACATGTTCAACATAAATATTAATGAAGTTGAAAAATTAGTGCCAGAAGGTTGGGAACTATTAATTCATCCTCACCCACTAATTAAAATTGCCAATATAAGTATTAGTCATAACTTACTCGAAAATATTGAAGATATCCAAGAAATAATTTTAATAACTGATGGCGTAATTACTGATTATAGTTCAATTGCTTATGACTATGCTCAAACAAATAAAAAAGTTATTAATTATACGCCAGATTTAGATGTGTATAATAGTATTCATGGATTATATGAAAAGGAACTTAGATGCGAGTAATTTTACAAAATGTCACTATGGCAAGTGTTTCAATTAATGGTAAAGTACATAATGAAATAAAAGATGGCTATTTATTATATGTAGGTTTCACAACTGGTGATAGTGAAGAGAATGTTTTAAAAATGGCTCAAAAAATTAGTAAATTACGTGTTAATGCTGATGAAAATGGTAAAATTAATATCAATGGACTTGATGCAAATAAATCAATTTTATCAATTTCCCAGTTTACATTATATGGAAATACGAAAAAAGGAAATCGTCCTAGTTTTACAGAAGCATTAAATCCAGAGTTAGCATCACAGTTATATGATCAATTTAATCAAGAGTTACAAGTTATTGGTTTTCCTGTTAAAACGGGTGTTTTTCAAGCAGATATGAAAATCACATCAGTTAATGATGGGCCACTTACATTTATTATTGAAAACTAATAATTTTATTCATAAAAAAACTTTCGGAATTTCCGAAAGTTTTTTATTGGTTTAAATCAAATTCAACATCTGATTTATTATTTGCATCTCCGATAATATAATGCTTAATTAAGTAATAAATAAAAAGAACTAAAGCAATAATAATGATAATTCCGAAAATTAATCCAGTAGAAATAACAAGTGTTTGTAGAGTATTAAGGGCATTTTCCCCACCGATATATAAAATACTAGCGGCAATTGCACCCTCGGCTAATGCCCAAAATATTCGTTGGTTTTTCGGAGAATTAACCTCTCCACCACTTGCAAGTGAATCAACAATTAGTGAACCTGAATCTGATGAAGTAACAAAGAAAATAATCATTAAAACAATAAAGAGTAAAGCAAGAATTAATTTTAAAATGTATGCATAATCAACTAGTCCTAAACTAACAAAAAATGTTGTAGCTGGATCCTCCATTAATGCATCAATTTGTCCTGGAAACTGAATAAGCATTGAGATACCATAGTTACCAAAAATAACAATCCATAGTAAAGTAATAATTGTTGGAACAAATAAAATTGCAAATACCATCTCACGAATTGAGCGTCCACGTGAAATCTTAGCAATAAAAATTCCAACTGCTGGAGAAAAAGAAATCCACCAAGCCATATAGAAAATTGGCCATGCTGCAATCCATTCAATATCATCAATTGTAAATAAGCGGATTGATTCGACTGGCAAATTAATCAGATAAGTAAAACTAGAAGTTATTAATGTAGTAATATTTAGAAGAGTAGGACCTAAAATGAAAATTAGAATCATGAAAACAAAAGCAAGACGTAAATTAAAATTGGATAAAGTTTTGACTCCTTTATCAAGTCCTGACATGACCGAGCATGTTGCAATTAATGTAATTATAATAATTAAAATAATTTGAACATTACTATTAAATGGGATATTAAATACATAATTTAATCCAGCATTAATTTGTTTTGCTCCAAGTCCGAGTGATGTAGCAAGTCCGGATAATGTAACAATAATACTAATTCCATCAATAATGTCACCGAATATACCATAAATTTTATCCTTTAAAAGTGGGTAAAAAAATGAGCGGGGAGCAAGTGGTAGTTTCATGTTATAAGTATAAAATGCAAGAGTAATGGCAATAACACCATAAATTGCCCAAGCATGAATCCCCCAGTTAAACATTGTTGTTGCAATAACACTATTTATAGAATCGGCATGTTGATACATGGGTGTACCAGCTGTGTAGTGAGTCATTGGTTCAGCCATTGACCAAAAAACTAACCCAATTCCCATACCAGCAGCAAATAACATTGCAACCCAAGAATGGAAAGAAAATTCCGGTTTAGATAAATTCCCACCAATCTTAATTTTTCCAAGTGGACTAAAAGCAATAATTAATAATGCAATTACAAAAATATTGACAATAAGTGCAAAAAACCATCTGAAGTCATTAGTAATGATACTTAGCATATTACTAAAAAAGTTCTCGGTAATACTTGGAAATAAAACCATTGTTAAAACTAAAATAATAATTGATATTCCAGCAGTAAGCGAAACAGCTAGATTCATACTTAATCCGTGTTTTCTATAGTTCCTTTCATGTAAATTTTTAAGATGTTCGATTCGTTTTTTTTCGCTCATATTCCTCCTTATATAAAAAAGACACTCCAATTCTAAGCAAGAAGCTTAGAGTTAGAGTGCCTATGTTTCGATGAATTAACATTTCACCTCACATCATACCACAAATTGTAGTATGGTTAAGACCAGATTGATCTTTATACAAACCCCAGTTCTAAAAAATATTTTTCACTATTGATTTCATTTTTCCAAAAACCTTATTTAAATCTATCGATTAATTAATATAATGGACATATCTAAACTCAATTTTTAATTACTAAAAATAGTTACTTCATATATTAGTTATTTGGTTAACTCTAATATTATAACATTTATTTTGATTTTTTGGAAAATTCTTGAAGGAGACAAAATGATTATTTTATTTCGATAATTATAACATAATATATATTTTAAAAATAAATATAATATCTTTTGAAATACAAGTCCATTATTATTGAAGAATAAAGCAGTTCAAATTAATATAATGGAAAAACTTAAATTAAAATTATATAATATGATTAAAGGAGATAAAATGAAATTTATAGAATTTGAATATATAAAACAACAAAAAATCTGGGGAACAGAAGACTGGATTATTTCCGCCCACCAAAATGGTGCATCAACCGTTAAAAATACAGATGGTGACTTGTCAAGATTTTATTTGAAAAATCGTCATTTGTTTGGGGAAAATTTACCCGAAGAATTTCCACTACTTGTAAAGATAATTGATACCAAAGATGATTTATCAATTCAAGTTCATCCCGGAGATGATTACGCAATGAAGCAAGAAAATTCACTTGGAAAAACTGAGTGTTGGTACATATTAGATGCAAATGATACTGATATAATAGCAGGTCAAAAAAAGGCAACTAGAGAAGCATTTTCGAGCAAAATCAAAAATAATCAAACGTTAGATTTATTAGATATTAAACCAATAAATAAAGGGGATTTTTTCTTTATTCCCGCTGGATGTGTTCATGCAATTAGAAAAAATACTAAGTTATTGGAAATTCAACAATCATCAGATATAACATATCGTTTATACGATTATGAACGTCGTGATAATCAAGGAAATTTACGAGAACTTCATATCGAAAAATCACTTGATGTAATTGATTATAATTATGATAATCAAAATCAACCAATCAAACAAATTGATTGCAATAATGTCGAATATTTAAATTTATGTACAAGCAAATATTTTTATGTAGACTTATACGAAGGAATTGAAAAACTTAGTGTTTCAGCTCCGAAGCAATTTAAAATGATTATTGCAATCGATGCTCCAATGTTGGTTGATAATCAACTTATAAAAGAAAACGAAGGAATAATTTTACTTGCTGATAAATCAGTTGAAATTGAAACAAAAGGAAAAGTAGTAGTAAGCGGAATTTCACGAAATTAATGTTATAAACTAAAATATATGGTATGATAAAGTTTGAAGGAGATAGCATGCAAATAATTGTAATACTGTTTGAAATACTATCATTTGTTGTATATTTATATGTAATATTATCACTTTTCCCTAATTCAAGAAATAGTAATTTAGGTAAAACTGTCGGGAAAATAGTAGAGCCATTTTTAAGTGTGATTCGTAGCGTGATTCCTCCTCTTGGACGAGTGGATTTCTCACCGATTATCATCTGGGTTTTAATTCAACTAGCAATTTTCGGAATTAAACAGCTAGAATTATTACTATAAGGAAAATAAAGGTTTAAAGCTCATAATAGTTTAAACAATACAATTTTGAAATAAAACGGACTTTAACGTGATTGTTAAAGCCGTTTTTCTATTTTAATAACCCAATTTCAGAAAACAAAACAAACACAAATTGGAAAAAAGAATTTATGGTATAATATAATGTGCGAGGAGATGTATGAACATAAAAGAATATTATAAAATATTAAGTGAAAATAATTTAGAAAATTTACCAAATGATATTTATTTTGATTATCAGGGAGAGGGCTATAACAAAGTGGATTTTCAAACAGTGAACCCACTAACAAATGTAGCAAAAATAACTTCAATTTGTGAACACCACAATGAAGAATATATGTTCCATTTTTATACATTTAAAAAGGAAGATATTGATTATAAAGCAATGGATCTTTTAGTTTTAGAAAGTGGTGAAATATCAGACCACTACATGATTATTCAACCGATTAAGGATTTTGAAGAGGTAGTAATCAATAGTGATCATAAAACGGATGTTTCTGGAGAAAATACAAAGAACTTTCTGATTCGCTTTTGGGACGGTGAAGATGTTAAATATGCTCAAGATTACATTGAGCATAGTAGTTTTAATGTTGAAATTGAGTACCAAAATATAATTGAAGTACATTATTTAAATAATTTTATTGTGATGCTTTGTGATGCGAAAATTGCAGGATTATACGGAACAATTGCAGATTTGTATTGTATTGAAAACAATGAATTTGTTGAGCATTGGGATTGTTTTACAGTTGATTTAAATCAGCCGCAAGAAATATAGGAGATAGTATGTTAACAAAAGAACAACTAGAAAATCGAAGTGAATATATTGGTGGTAGTGATGTGGCAATTATAATGGGTGCTTCACCATTTAAGACACCATGGGAACTATTACTCGAAAAAGCACGTATTGTACCCAATAACTTTAAGGGCAATAAATATACTGAAGTTGGTAATGTTTTAGAACCCAAAATTCAAGAAGCATTAGCAATTAAAAATGTTGATGAAATAACATATGAAAAGCAGTATCATGAAGTCCCTTTTGCTGGTCATATTGATGGACTAAGTCAAGCAGAAGATATATTATATGAAATAAAAGTTTCAAGCGGTAATATGGAAAAAGTGCTTCAAACATATGAATACCAAATTCGAACATATATGTATTTAACCGATTTAAATCAAGCAAGACTAGTATTATTACAACGCGATGCTAATATTAATCGTTATTTACATCCAAACTTTAAAGTTGATTCAAATCAATTAAAAAAAGAAATTATTTTTCATTGTCCTGAAAAAGAGGAAGAAATGCTAAAACGAACACGGATGTTTTGGAATTTTCGCAATAAACTTGTAGCAGAACCGCATTTGGCAAGTGATGTTAACTTTCGAACATTTTTCTATGAGAAAATAAAACTTCCAGGAAAAACAAGGTAATGTTTGAACAGTATCGTCTGTACGATAATGTAATTTGTATTGACTTTAAAAGTTACTATGCAACGGTTGAATGTATTAAACGTAATTTAGATCCTGAAACGGCTAAACTATGTGTTGCTAATCCGCATGGAGGTCCAAGTGCTATTGCGCTTGCCTTAAGTCCAGGATTAAAAAAATGTGGGTTTGGTGGACGACCACGCTTACGTGAAATGTTGGATGAGCCGGATTTAATTGTTGTAACGCCACATATGCAAGATTATATTGACATGAGTATTACAATTTTAAAAATATATTTAGAGTTTGTAGCTCGTGAGGACATTTTCGTTTATTCAATCGATGAAGTGTTTATTGATTTGACAAAATATTTAAAACTTTATCAACTTACGGCATATGAACTGGCAAAAAAGATTATGCACACTGTTTATGAGAGAACGAGTGTTTTAAGTACTTGTGGAATTGGTCCAAATATGTTAATGGCAAAATTTGCCCTTGATATTGAGTCAAAACATACACCAGAAATGATTGCCGAGTGGACGTATGCTGATTTGCCAAAAAAACTTTGGCCTATTTTGGACATGACCGATGTTTGGTCAATTGGTAAACGAAAGCAAATTCGTTTAAATAAATGTGGTTACTTAACAATTGGTGATATTGCTAATGGTGATGTCAAACAGCTCATAAATGAATTTGGAATTCTCGGTGAAGAAATGTATTTACATGCCAATGGAATTGACATTAGTAAAATTCAAGATACGGTAACACGTATCCGAAAAAGTGTTGGTCGTGGTCATACTTTAACTGAGAGCTATCATAATGAAAATGTGCTATCAATCTTATGGGAACTTAATTATGAAGTGACTTTGGAATTACAAAAAATCGAGAAATTAGCGAGTACTTTAACAATTGCGTGGAGTTATGATTATAATTTACATAAAAAAAGTTTTGCTAAAACAATCAAAATTAATCCAACCAACAAAATCGCTAGAACAAACGAATATATCAAAGAATTATTTAATAAATATTATATCCCAAATACTGGGGTACGAAAGATATCAATTAGTTTTTCCGGTTTAAGTGATGAGAATATGCAACAATTAGATTTGTTTAGTACACAAAAAGAACGTGAAGAAAATGCAGATTTGGAAAAAACATTATTTGCAATAAGACAAAAGCACGGACCAGAAGCTGCTAATACAAGTGTGAGTCACAAAGTCGGAGCAATTAGTAAAAAGCGAAAAGATTTAATCGGAGGACATCATGCATGAGTTTAAACCCCGTGGAATTATTAAGTGGTCACCATTTAGTGCGCTAAGTAATTATCAAGATGAGGTCGAAAAGTTAAACAAAGAACTAGATCGAATTGATGGAATTAAAAGAAGTAAAGAATTTTTGGCGTTTATTGATGAAGAATTAGCAAAATATATTCCGGGAGATGATATTAATATTACTTACACTATGGAACAAGAGATTTTAAATATTTATGGTTCTATTACGAAATTAACTAATGAATATATTGTAATTAATGAGCAAAAAATTAATAAATTAGCAATAATTGATATAATATTATAAAAGGGGTTTTATGAAGACAATTAAAGGTGAATATATTCATGAAATAGAAATCAAGAAGTCACGCTTTATTGCACATTTAAAATATGTAGAAAATGAAGAAGAAGCAAAGCAGTATATTAAAGAGATAAATGAGTTACATAGTACTGCAACTCATAATTGTACCGCATATAAATGTGGGATAATTACGCGAATTGATGATGATGGTGAACCAAATCAAACCGCCGGATTACCAATGCTTGAAGTTTTAAATCATCATGATATTGATTATGTATGTTGCGTAGTTACAAGGTATTTTGGTGGAATAAAACTGGGAGCTGGCGGACTAATTAGAGCATATTCAAAGTCAGTTAGTGAAGCTTTAAAACATACGGAGATTGAAACGTTAATTAATGGCTATCGAATTTTGATAACAGCAAAATATTCAGATACAAGACCAATTGAATATTTATTCAAAACAGAAGACTATCAAGTGATTGAAACGCAATATGAACTTGATGTTAATTACACTTTACTTGTAAATGAGGATGAATATAAGAGGATTGAAAAGCAATTAAATGAAATAAATCATTTAATTAAAATAGAAATAAAAACAGAAATTAAAATAGCAAAAAGGGAGAAAAATGAATAATCGTGTATTAAATGGATTAGGATTTAATGATGAAGTTAGATTCTTTATTGTTGATTCAAAAGAACTAGTTGAGGAGTTGCGTCAAAAAAATGATACAACGCCTGTTTGTAGTGCTGCATTAGGTCGTAGTGCAACAATTACAGCAATCATGGGGTTAATGTTAAAACCAAAGCAAAATGTAACAACAATTTTAGAAGGTGATGGACCAGCAGGACAAATTATTAGTATCGCTAATAGTCATGGTGAGATTAGAGCAACAATGAATAATCCGCATGTTGATATTCCACTAAAAGCAACGGGAAAACTAGATGTAAGTGGTGCTGTCGGAACAACAGGAAGTCTTCGAGTAATTAAAGATTTAAATATGAAAGAACCATTTGTTGGTTCAAGTGCAATAATTTC
>CAZFWW010000006.1:0-35085 GCA_964522645.1 uncultured Mycoplasmatales bacterium | reverse complement strand
GGAGAAAATCGTGAATCTATATATAATTAATGGACCAAATTTAAATTTATTAGGAATACGGGACCAAAAGCACTATGGAACCCTTAGTTATCAGCAATTATGTGCAAAATTAACAACTAAAACAGATGAATTGAACCTAAATTCAACAATTATGCAATCAAATCATGAAGGGCAAATTGTTGAATTTATTCATGAAGCAATCAAGTTAAATGTGGATGCAATTATTATTAATCCAGCCGCATATTCACATTCAAGTATTGCGATTCTTGATGCACTAGAGTGCTTTTCAGGATACAAAGTTGAAGTTCATTTAAGTGCGGTTAAAGAGCGTGAGGATTTTCGTCAAATTCTTATAACAGCACGTGGATGTGATGAAATGATTAGTGCAAAAGGCTATCAAGGTTATTTGCTAGCAATTGAAAAAGTAAAAAAGAGGTTAGATAATGCAAAACGAAATTAATGAACTATATGATATTATTCGCCGAAGTAATCAAGCATATTACATGGAAGAAAATCCATTTATAAGTGATAGTGAATTTGATGAAAAGTTAAAACGATTAAAAGAGTTAGAAAGTAAATATCCTGAATATAAACAGGAAAATTCACCGACTGAAGTCGTTGGTGGTCGGGTAGATGATCGGTTTAAAAAAGAACGTCATAAAGTAGCAATGCTAAGTTTAGATAATGCCTTTTCGGAATCTGATTTACGAGATTTTGATCAAAGAGTAAAAGAGGAAGTAACAGGTGAATATTCGTATGTCTGTGAACTTAAAATTGATGGACTTGCAATGTCGTTAACATATAACCAACATTTAGCTAGTGCATTAACGCGTGGGGATGGTCAAGTTGGAGAAAATGTCCTTCATAATGTTCGCACAATTGCAACATTACCCAAAAAAATTGAGCAAAATGAAGAGTTTTCAGTTCGCGGAGAAGTATTTATTAATAAAAAAGAATTTAAGCGAATTATTGAAGTTGAAGAAAAAGATTTTGCTAATCCTCGTAACCTAGCCGCCGGAACAATTCGCCAGTTAGATGCAAATTTAACAAAAAAACGGCAATTAGATATGTTTTGCTATGGGTTGATTAATCCAGAAAAATACGGGCATAAAACATATGAAGAATCAATGAAATATCTTAAAGAAATAGGATTTAAAATTAATGAAGAATTAAAATTATGTTTAACAATAGATGAAGTAATCAATTATGTTGAAAAAGTCTCGGAAATTCGTCATGATTTTGATTATGAAATTGATGGAATCGTAATTAAGGTTAATGAATATGAGAATCAAAAAGTTCTAGGATCAACATCAAAATATCCAAAATGGGCAATTGCATATAAATTTAAAAGTGAAGAAGCAATTACTAAACTAGAAGACATCTTCTTAACAGTTGGAAGAACAGGAAAAATCACTCCAAACGCCGTTTTAACTCCGGTTGAGTTAATGGGATCAACAATTGCTCGAGCAACATTACATAATGCAGCCTACATTAGCCAAAAAGATATCCGAATTGGTGATGATGTAGTAATTATTAAAGCTGGTGATATCATTCCACGTGTTGAACGAATTGTCCCGAGTGAAAAACGTAATGATCCATATCAAATAAGTGCAGTTTGTCCTGAATGTAATGACAAATTAGTCGTTATTGAAAATGATCATTTTTGTCAAAATCAACATTGTCCAGCAAAACAATTAGAAAAGTTGATTCACTTCGTTTCCAAAGGTGCAATGACAATTGATGGTTTTGGTAAGAAAATTGTCGAAAAATTTGTGAATGAAGGATTAATTACTAACTTTAGTGATATTTATAAGTTACAATCAGCGGAAATTTTAAGTTTAGAAGGGTTTAAACAAAAGTCAGTAGATAATTTATTAAATAGTGTTGAAGCATCAAAGAATGTTGAAATAGCAAATTTTATTTATGCTCTAGGAATTAAAAACGTTGGACTTGAAGTTGCAAAATTAGTAACTAAAAACTATCAAACGTGGTCTGAAATAATAAACCTAACGGAAGAAGAGTTAGTTGCAATTGATGGAATCGGAACTGTAATTGCTCGTAATTTTGTTGATTATTTTGCGCAAATTTCAAATCAAGAAGAATTGAAAAAATTATTTGAACTAGGAATTAAATTTCAAATTCAAGATCAACAACAAGAAATTGAAAATGAACTTACTGGCAAAAAAATTGTTATTACCGGAAGTTTTAATACATATAAACGAAGTGAAATTAAAAAAATGTGTGAAGCATTTGGAGCAAAGGTATCAGGCTCAGTATCGAAAAATACAGATATTCTTTTTGCTGGAGAAAAGGCAGGAAGCAAATTAGAAAAAGCTGAAGAATTGGGTATTGAAATTTGGAATGAAGACCAAATAAAGAATATCTTAGGAGAATAAATGAATAAAAAAATAATAGGACTATTAGTAGTAATTGTTGTTTTGACTGGTTGTGATCAAAAGCCAAGGGTTGGAGATATTGATACAAAAGTTGATGAGACAATAGTACAAATTGATGAAGGTGACTATAAAACGATTGTTCCCCAACCAACGAGTGCGGTTCGTGGTGTTGCAAATAACACGATTGATACGGATTTGGATTTAGATGAAATGGAAACAGGACTAATGAATATTAGTAAGGATTATGCGAGTACAAAAAAATATATTTATCAACCTGGAACAATTATTACAAGTGATGAAGCATATTTATTAGTTGGACGTGAGTTTACAAGTGGTCAATATCAGAAATATTTAGAATTAAATCCAAATGCGGAAAATATTGGACTTAACTTACCATTAGAAAGTCGAAAATCAGGTGAGTCAGCTGCTGATTATGATGAACGACAAAAAGATAATAAAATCTATGTTAATACGATAATTGAGCAAGATTATTTTACGTATGATGATGCAGGTAATAAAAAAATTGAAAAAGTAGCAATTGGCTTTGGGATGGATCCAACATATACATATAAAGATGCTAATGGTAAAGTCGTTACAATTAATATCGAGAATAAAGAGTTAAATGAGTTTGCCAATTCTTATATTGCAAATAAAATGACAAAATTTATTCGTTCAAAAGAAGGTTATGAAAATGTTGATTTAATCTATGGATTTTTTAAAGAAAGTGAAACAGAAATGTATCCAGGGACATATTATGCTCAAGCTGAAGTGAAAGCTGGAGAAGATAATATCCAAAATATTAAGAGAATCAATAACCAGTATATGTTATTTCCAACAGATGAAGGTGAAGAATTTGATAGTGATTTAAATTCGGGAGTTGATGAACTCGAAAAAGAAATTAGAGGTTATTTCCCTTATAATACAGGTGCTTATGCCCGTGGTTATTATGAGGAAGGAAGCTTAAAGAATATTTATATCAGGTTAAATGTAAATGTGTATTCACAAGTAGATTTAATCCCATTTGTTAATTTTATTGAAGAAAAAATTAATGAAAAACTAACTCAAAAAGTTGATATTACCGTTGATATTAGAAGAAGTTCGGGTGAAGCCGAAGCAATAATGAATTTTGATAAAAACCGTAATGTACAAAAATATATCTATTAGGAGAGAAGATGAAAATATCAAGAGCAGAAATTGAAAAATTAGCAAGTACAATTAATATTGAAGTAAGCGAAGAAGAAATTACAAATATTGAAAGTTCGATCAAGGATATTACAGAACGCCTAGATCAGTTATTACAAGAAGATTTAAAAACAGAAGAATGTAAAATTAATGCTACAGAAAATGTAAATCAGTTTGATACTACTCATGAAGATGAAACACAAAATGCTGATCACATGACAGGATTAAATAATTTTGATGGTGAATTTATAACAGTTAAGAAGGTGATTGGTGATGAATAAGACATATAGTGATTTTGCAAAATTAACTACTCAAGAAGTCCTTGAGAATATTAAAAATGACCAAGGAAATAGTTTTATTACAATTAATGAGGAAATTACCGCAACAGATAAACTAATTAGTTTAAAAGATATTCACGCATGGAAAGGACAAAAAGTAACGATGGGATCAAAGTTACTTGCGGATTATATTCCAAGTTATGACTCAGAGGTTGTAAGATTATTAGAAGCTGATGGATACAATTTAGTAGGAACAAATAATTTAGATGAGTTTGCCATGGGTTCAACTAATAAATCAAGTTATTTTGGACCTGTTGATAATGCCTATAATGCAGATAAAGTTGCTGGTGGTAGTTCGGGTGGTAGTGCATATGCTGTTGCTAAAGGGCTTGTACCAGTTGCAACGGGAACTGATACAGGTGGTAGCGTACGTCAACCTGCAGCATTTAATGGGATTTATGGAATGAAACCAACATACGGACTGATTTCACGTTATGGAACTCTATCTTTTGCTTCATCATTTGATACGATTGGAATTTTAAGTAATACAATTAGTGATAACATGCAAACATTAAAAACGTTAGCTCAAAATGACCCAAAAGACCAAACAAATTTTGTCCCTGAAGATTATCAAGTAGATAACTTAATCGCCAAAGATTTAACGGGAATGAAAGCAGCAGTTGTCAAAGAATGGATGGAAGATGATTATTCTGATGAAATCAAAAAGGCAATTAAAGACCAATTAGAAATGTTAAAAGAAATGGGAGTTGAAATTGTTGAAGTATCACTACCATTACTTACATACAGTTTGGAATTATATGTATTACTTGCATATTCAGAAGTAAGTTCAAATTTAAATCGATATGATGGAATTAGATTTGGAGCATTAGCATCAGGTACAATGGAAAATTATTATGCAGATGCACGTAATGCATTTGGAACGGAAGTCAAAAAACGTTTAATTATTGGTACGTACATGATTAGTAGCGATAATTCAAAAAAATATTTTAATAAAGCACAAATGATTAGACAAGAAATTAGTAATCAAATAACAGATTTATTTAAAAAAGAAAATATCGACTTTTTAGTTGGTCCAACAACACCAAATTTAGCATTTAGAAAAGATGCAGTAATGGATGCAAAAGAATCATATTTATCAGATAAATTTGCGATTCCAGCAAATCTTGCGGGAATTCCGGCAATGAATATACCAATTGGTTTTAGTGAAAAGGGACTACCGATTGGAATGCAAATAATGGCAGATAAATATGCAGAAAATGTTATTTATCAAGTTGCAGCAAACTTGAAAGGAGAAAATAATGACTAATTACGAAACAATTATTGGGATTGAAGTCCATGCAGAATTAAATACAAAACATAAGATATTCTCTCCAAGCATTAATGATATAAATGCAAAGCCAAATACAAATGTTCACCCAATTGATTTAGCACTACCTGGAACGCTTCCACGATTTAACGAGGAAGTGTTAAAAAAAGCTATATTAATTACTAAGGCATTTAATATGCAAGTAACAAAAAAAATGCACTGGGATCGAAAAAATTATTTTTATCCGGATAATCCAAAAGGATATCAAATCACTCAACAACAAACACCAATTGGACGTCATGGGTATATTGAATTAGATAGTGGTAAGAAAATAACGATTGATTTTATGCATATGGAAGAAGATACAGCAAAATCATTTCACCGTGAAAATAAAACATTATTAGATTTTAATCGTTGTGGAGTACCACTAGTTGAAATCGTAAGTGGACCAGATATGCGTAGTGGAAAAGAAGCACGTGAATATTTAGAAAAACTTCGTGAGACACTATTATATTTAGATGCATCAGATTGTAAAATGGAAGAAGGCTCACTTCGTGTTGATGTTAATATTTCAGTTCGTCCTTACGGCCAAGAAACATTTAATACTAAAGTAGAAGTGAAAAATTTAAATTCATTTGCTAATGTCGAAATGGCAATTGATGTGGAAGTGAAAAAACAAATTCGTGCTTTAAATACAGGAGTGAAAGTAGTACAATGTACAAAACGCTTTAATGAAACAACAAAAGATGTTGATATTATGCGAATTAAGGAATCACAAGATGATTATCGTTATTTTCCAGAACCAGATTTACCAAAAATCATCTTAACTGATGAGTATATAAAGAAAGCAACTGAAAACTTCCCAATGTTACCAAAGATAATAAAAACTCATTTAGTAGATGAATTAGAGTTAGATACAAAAGCTGTTAGTATTATGATGGCAGATCGTGATATGACTTTATTCTTTCTTGAAGCGATTAAAGAAAATGATCCTAAGCAAATGTTAAACTACTTGACAGTTAATGTAAATGAATATTTAAATAAAGCAAAGTTAACATTTAAAGATGTGCAACTAACATCAATGCACTTTGTTGACATGGCTAAAGCATTAGAAGCAAAAAAGATTTCTTCTAATCATGTAAAAAAATTATTACCGGAAATAATGAAAAGTGGAAAAGATGTTTCGACTTTAATTAAAGAATTAGGACTTGAACAAATAACGGATGAAGAAACAATTCGTAGTTTTGTGATAGCAGTATTAACTAATAATCCAGAATCAGTTGAATTATATAAAAACGGTAAAGATCGAGCATTTGGTTTTATGGTTGGACAAATTATGAAAGAAAGTAAAGGACAAGCAAATCCACAAATTGTAAATAAATTATTAAAAGAAGAACTGGCGAAATGTTAAGTAAATTTCATAAAAAAAGACCAGCAGTAATTGTTGTTGGTTATTATATAGGATTTATTTTACTATCTACATTTATTTTAAAAATACCATTTTTATTTCAACCAGGAGAAAATATTTCATGGTTAAATGCATTTTTCATGTCAAATAGTGCTGTAGCAACAACCGGACTAGGAACAATTAATTATACAGAAGTATATAATTACTTGGGTTGGTTTGTGTATATCGTATTGTTTAATATCGGTGGAATGGGGATAATCGTTTTAAATACAGTTATAATTCTTTTCTTAGGAAAAAAAATTGGTTATAAACAAAGGGTATTAGCCAAAATGGATTATAATCAAGAAGGTGATTTAAACATTGTAACAGTTTTACGAAATGTTGTTACTTTTTTCCTTTCATTTGAATTAATTGGAATATTATTAATCTATTTAAAAATTGGTTATATGTATGATAATGCTTTAGAGCGATTTATGAATGCTGCCTTTATGGCTTCAAGTGCAATTTCAGGAAGTGGATTTTATAATACAGTTCCATTTAAAGAAGATTATTTTGTCCAATGGGTATTAATTATTTTAATGATATTCAGTTTTATTGGTTATCCGGTAATTATTGATGTATTTGAATTAATAAAAGCCAAAATCCGTAAACAAAAATATCGTGTAACTTTATTTACGAAAATTGTTGTTAAGGTAAATATTGTAACAGTATTATTATTTGCAATGATTTTCTTTATATTAGAAGGAAATCATGCAATGAGTGGTTATAATATTTTAGAAAAAATGCAATATTCATTTTACATGTCTATTTCGACAAAAAGTGTCGGTTTAAATGTCTTTAGTGACATTACAACTTGGTATCCAATAACATTATTAATTCATACTGGATTTATGTTTATTGGAGGATCACCATCAAGTGCATGTGGGGGAATAAAAGTAACAGCAGTTTACTTGATTTATAAAAGTATTACTTCACAATTATCAGGAAATGATCGTATTATAATTGATAAAAAAGAAATTAAATCTGAAGTTGTATTACGTTCATATTTACTTGCAACTTTATTTATTGGACTTGCAATGTTTGGAACATTTTTAATTTATGCAATGCAACCATATTTACCGATGGGTTATGTTTGGTATGATGTAGTATCAGGATTTACTACAACTGGATTTAGTACCGGAGCATTAGCAAAATTTAATGGGCCAGCAATCTTTATTGTCTCTGTATTAATGGGAATTGGTCGTATCGGAATAATAAACTTATTAAATTTATCATACCGTAATGATCAAAAAGAAAAGCGTGTCAATTATGTTCAAAAAGATATTGCGATATAAATAAAAAAGAATTGCTTTTGCAATTCTTTTTTTATTTAACACTTATTTTTGATGCGGAATAAATGATAAGATACGATCAACAAAAGCTTCAGGTTGACGTGTTTGAAGTAAAACTTTCCCAGTTCCTGAAAGTTTTGTAACTAAACCCTCACCAGTTTTATAACCAAATACACCACTTGAAACACTTATTGAATGAGTTAAAGTTTCTTCCCAACCAATAACATGGTAGTTATCAATGTAAAATTCTTCGTTAACTAATTCTTTTTCAATGATAGAACCAAATGCTTCAACAAGTATATCACCTGTCCCACTTGTTTTTAGAAGGAAAAATCCACCACTACCACCAAATAGGGCACTCCCTAGATTTTTATTACGCGCAACATTGTATTCAACAGTGTCACTACTTGCTAAAAATACCCCATCTTCTAGGTACCAATTTGTTCCTTCTAATTTAATATGGTATAAGTCACCTAAACCTTTGGGTGCAATCCCAATTACAGCATTATTCCCAATACTTTCAGCTGTAGTAGCAAAGAAATTTTCACCACCAATTAACGATTTTTTAGCAGCTCTAAAAATTCCACCATTTGTTTTTGCACTTAACACAATTTCTGGTGACTTATATAACATTGCTCCACTTTCAAGTTTAAATTTTTCACCTTGATTCATTGTTACTTCAACTATCGGATAGTTTTTTTTATTAATTATTTCAATATTCATTTCTACTCCTTAATTTATTTGTTATAGTAATATTATACATAAATAATATTACTATTTGTTAATTATTATTATTTTCAGAATATTAATTTTGAGGAAATTGACACGAAAATAACCACTAAATTATTACGATTGATGAAAATATAATAGTGAAAATTATAGAATATACTGACACTAAACTATTTGGATTATCGTTCATGTTCTTCCCATAATGTGATAAACTAAAATTAAAATACTTTTTAAATTATAATAATTTATTTTGGTATAATATAAATATTGGAATAGAGGTGAATATATGGATTATATTATATTTAATGCATATACAAATCAGCATAATAAAATGCTTGAATTAAGAAATAAAGAAAAAGAGAGTTTAATGATGAAAACTCCAATTAACTCAGATTATGAAATTGGTGAGTTTGTTGAAGTTGATATTATAAATAAAAAAAGCACAATTGTCCAGAAAATTCAGCAACCAGCTAATCATTTGGATTTTTATAAAGTTGGCACATATACAGCGTATCAGTTACGTCAACAACTTGATGTGTACATCGAAAAAATTAAAAACCCAAAGTACCGAATGATAATTGAAGAATTAATTGCAAATAAAGAAGACTATTTTCTGTACCCAGCCGGAAAAAGTATGCATCATGCCTATCTTGGTGGACTTTGCGAGCATACCTTGAGCATTTTGAAATTGGCTGATACTTTTGTTGAACACTATAATTTAAATCAGGATTTACTATATACAGGAATTATTTTACATGATTATGGTAAACTTCGCGAATTAAAACAATATGGAGTTACGTACTCAATTGAGGGAAATGTCTTAGGTCATATTATTTTATGTGCCGAAGAAATTGCAAATGTAGCAATAAACTTAGGGATTAATAGCGATGATGATATCATTGCTTTAAAACATTTAATTTTATCACATCATGGACGACTTGATTATGGTTCACCAAAAGAACCGATGATTAAGGAAGCATATATATTAAGCATGCTAGATGAGTTAGATGCGAAAATGAATTTATTAGAAAATACACTAGCCGATGTTAAGAAAAATCAAATTAGTCCATCGATGAACGGATTTGATCGTCGTAGATTCTGGAACTACAAAGGAGAATAATGAACTGGTTAAAAATAGAGGGTTTAGACTTAGAATTAAAACAAGAATTAGAGAGTATGTCAAAAGCGGAATTAAATGAAGCATTTGCTGGTGAACTAGCATTTGGAACTGCAGGAATTCGTGGAATAATGGGTGCAGGTACCAACCGATTAAATATTTATGTAATTCAAAAAGTAACTTTGGGTTTAGCAAAATATTTACAAAAGGTGTATCCAAACCAAGAGATAACTGTAGCAGTTGGTTATGATTCTCGTTATAAGTCATATGAGTTTTCAGAAGAAGCAGCACGTGTTCTGGCAACATATGGAATTAAAACGTATATCTATGACCGTGTTAAACCGACACCAATGTTATCGTTTTTAGTTAGACATTTTAAATGCCAAGCTGGAATAATGATTACAGCAAGTCACAATCCAAAAGAATATAATGGGTATAAGGTTTATAATGAAACAGGTTCACAATTGAATTTAAAACAAGCTGATGAATTGAGTGCAGAAATCAACCAAATCACTAATATTTTTGATGAGGAATTTTGTGAAAATTATCAGGGGTTTGTTAATTATATTGATCCAGAATTTGATGATGTTTACCTTGAGGCAATCGATAACTTATTATATAATCCGATTAAACAAAAAGACGTGAAAATTGTTTTTACGCCTGTTCACGGTACATCACAAGATATTATGCCAAAAGCATTTGCAAGATATGGCTACAATAATCTATTTTGTGTAAATGAACAAATGAATCCTGATCCAGAATTTACGAATACCAAAAGTTCAAATCCGGAAGAAATTGAATGTTATGATTTGGCAGTTGAATATGCTAAGAAGTATGATGCTGATTTAATCATTGCTAATGATCCAGATGCTGATCGACTTGGAATAATGGTTAAACATGATGATAAGTATGTAGCGATTAATGGAAATCAAACAGGAACATTACTAATTGACTATTTAAAGCAATTTAATAATAATGATAATGCCAAGTTATATAAAACAATTGTTACCGGTGAAATGGGAGCAAATATTGCTCGTAAATCAGGAATTGAAGTAAATGAATTACTAACAGGATTTAAATTTATTGGTGAACAAATTGATATTTTAGAACAAAATAATATGTTAGATGATTACTTCTTTGGTTATGAAGAGAGTTATGGTTATTTAATTAGTCCAATTGCTCGTGATAAAGATGCAATCCAAGCAGCACTATTAGTATCAGAAATGGTTAATTATTATTTAAATAAAGAACAAAAAACATTGATTGATAAAATGGAAGAATTATATACTGAACATGGTTATTACGTTGAAGAAACACACTCAATTACATTATCAGGATTAGAAGGATTAGATAAAATTAAGCGAGTGATGGATTTTGTATCAGCAAATGATTTAGATGAAGTAATTGGTCAAAAGATAAATAAAAAAATAAATTATAATATTGACGATACCGGATTACCTAAAGCAAATGTAGTGAAGTTTTATTTAGATAATGGTTGGTTTGTCTTCAGACCAAGTGGAACAGAACCAAAACTAAAAATATATGTATCAATTTGTGAAGAAAGTATTGAAAAAGCAACACAAATTAAGAAAAAGATAATCACAAATATTCAAGAATTAATTACTAAAATATAGGAGATAAAATGGAAATATTATTACTAACAGTATTGTTTTTAGTACCAATGATTTTAATGGCTTACCTTTTAATTGTTCGTCCGCAAAAAAAACATCAAAAATATCAGGAAAATTTATTATCAAACTTGAAGAAAAATGATAAAATAGAAACATATTCAGGAATTATTGCGACAATATATAGTAAAGGTGAAAGCAGCAGTATTATTGTGAGCGAAGGTTCAAAATTAAAAGTGAATAATGCAGCGATTGCAAGAAAAATAGAACTGGAGTAGAAATGGATTTAAAAAAGTATATAACAAATGTCGAAGGTTATCCTAAACCAGGAATTTCATTCAAAGACATAACAAGTTTAATGGCAGATGGTGAGGCTTACCACTACGTAACGGAAAAGATAAAAAACTTAGCAGAAGAATTGGAAATTGATTTAATCGTTGGACCAGAAGCTCGTGGATTTATTGTTGGGTGCCCAGTAGCAACTGCACTGAAAGTTGGATTTGTACCGGTAAGAAAACCTGGGAAATTACCACGTGAGGTTATCAGTGTCGATTATGATTTAGAATATGGATCAGATACTCTAACAATTCACAAAGGTGACATTAAACCAGGAAGTAAGGTTTTAATTGTAGATGATTTACTTGCAACAGGTGGTACAATGGAAGCAACAATTAAACTTGTTGAACAATCAGGTGCAAGTGTTGAAGCATTAGCATTTATCATTGAATTATCGGACTTAAATGGTCGTAAGCGTATTGGTGAAGATTATCGCATCGAAACACTTATTACATACTAATAATACTAAAATAGAGATAGTGATATCTCTATTAATTTAATAAAAGAGGAATAATGGAATTAAATTATAAAGAATTGAATCATGTAATGCATCAGTATTTAGATGAAAATGATATTGAAGAAGTATATGCAGCGTATAAGTATGCTAGAACAGCCCATAGTGGTCAATTTCGGAAAAGTGGAGAACCATTTATAATTCATCCAGTTGCAGTTTCAATTGTGTTAGCAGAACAAAAATTGCCAAAGAAGGTTTTGATTTGTGCCCTTTTACACGATGTAATTGAAGATACAAGTGTAACATACGAGGATATTGCAAATAACTTTGGTCAGGATGTAGCTGATATTGTTGAGGGTGTAACGAAACTTGGGAATATTCATGGGTTGACAAATGATCAAGTTCAGGCAGCAAACCATCATAAAATAATCTTAGCTGCTGCAAAAGACATTCGAGTTATACTAGTCAAACTAGCCGATCGAGTTCATAATATGCGCACAATTAAGCATATGCGTGATGAGTCAAAGAAAAAAATTGCAACGGAAACATTAGAAATCTATGCACCACTTGCTCATCGCTTTGGAATGTACCGAATAAAATGGGAATTAGAAGATTTGTCGTTTAAGTGTATAAATCGTAAAGCATATGATGACATTGCCGAAAAACTACAAATGCGACGTAGTGAACGTGATAATATCGTTAATAAAATCACTGTTGATGCAATGAAGTTAATTAATGAAAATGGAGTTGAAGCCCGTATATATGGTCGTTCAAAAAGTATTTATAGTATCTATCAAAAACTTAAAAAAAGTGGGAAAGATTTTGATGATTTAACAGATTTATTTGCTTTTAGAATCATCGTAAAAACAATTCCTGAATGCTATCAAGTATTAGGGATTATTCATGAAAACTACAAGCCAATACCAATGCGTTTTAAAGATTATATCCCAACTCCAAAACATAACATGTATCAATCAATTCATACGACAGTGTTAACAATGTGGGGAGTTCCAATTGAATTCCAAATTCGAACAGAGTCAATGGATCAAACAGCAGAATATGGAATTGCATCACACTGGATGTACAAGTCGGATAAAGAAAGTGAAACATTACAAAATTTAGCTAAAAGTCGGGTAGATTTACTGAGACGTGCAACTGAAAGTGGCAATGGACTTGATGCAAAAGAATTTATGGATGCGATAAAACTGGATTATTTTTCAAAAAACTTGATTGTTTATACACCAAAAGGTGATGTTGTTGAGGTTCCGGAGGATTCATGTGTCCTTGATTTTGCTTATTATATTCATACTAACATTGGCCATAAAGCAGTTAGTGCAAAAGTTAACGATAAAGTTGTATCGGTTTTCCATCGTTTACAAATTGGAGATGTTGTACAAGTTATTACATCAGATATTGCCGAGCCTTCAGTATCATCAATTCAAATGGTGAAGACTTCACGTGCTAAAGAAGCAATTCAAAAATACTTTAAAAATTTAAAAAAGAATAATTTCCGCAAAGAAGGAAAAAGAATTCTTGATCAGATGGCACGTGAAGAAGGAATTAACGATTTTGATGAATATATTACAGAAAACAATATTAAACAAAAATTAGGTCATCGTTTTAATGTTGATACATCAGAAGACTTTTACTATGAAGTTGGAGTAGGTAGCATTAATTTAAAGGAAGTATTTGAATTTGCTCATGATAATGAAAAGTCAAACTCATCACTTACCAATAAGGATGTTATTGTTGAGGGTGAAAGCCAGTATACCCATAAACTTTGTACACTTTGTTCTCCGATACCAGGAGATGATATTTATGCAATAGAAGGAAAAAAATATACAATGAATAAACACTATATTATTCATCGTCATGGATGTATAGATTCAGAGCATACCTTAAGTGCTGAGTGGAACCAAAAATTAGACGATGTGTATGTTGCTCGTTTTAATTTTGAAATAATTGATGAAAAAGGATCAATGGCAAAAGTATTGAAATTATTAAGTGAAATGGATAAAAATATGACAAGTGTATACTTACGTGCTGGAATTGCTGCAGAAGCAGTTGGAAGAATTTCAGTTGAATTAAGAAATTACAAAGAATATCAAGATGTACGTTCAAATTTAATGCAACTTGATAACGTAAAGAAAGTGACACGAGTTATTGGAAAGGACGAAGATGAAAATTATTAAAAGATTTATGCTAAGTGAAGTGAAAACAAATTGTTATGTTATTGAACATGAGAATAAAATAATCTTAATTGATGCCCCATTAGAAATTGAAAAAGTAATCACATTTATGGAGGAAACAAACTTACATTTAGATTATGTATTATTAACTCACACTCATTTTGATCATGTTGGTGGACTAACACAATTAAAAGCAAAATATCCAGAGTTAGAAATTTATTGTCCAAAAGATGAAATCGAATTAATTAAAGAGCCAACAGGAACGCTATCAGCATCATTTGGAGCAGATATTACTTACAAGGGAGAAGTTAAAGATGTAGAGGAAATAAAAACGAAAATTTCTGATTTGGAAATTAGTTATATTTCTGGTCACTCATTAAATAGTGCAGTTTATCATTTTGTTCAAGATAAAGTTATTTTTTCAGGTGATACATTATTTAGAAGATCAATTGGAAGAAGTGATTTTAAATTTGGAAATTTTGATAAGTTAGTAAGTGGAATTAAAGAACACATATTAACAAAAGATAAAACAACAAAAGTATATCCAGGTCACGGTTTATCAACAACTGTTGAAGGTGAACAAATAGAAAATGTACTTTTAAAATAAAGAGAGGATGTCATGAAAGGAAAATTAATCGTATTTAGTGGTCCAAGTGGTGTAGGAAAAGGGACAATTAGAAAAGAACTAAAATTTACAGATTATGTGTTCTCGGTATCATCAACAACAAGATCAATTAGAGAAGGTGAGATTAATGGTGTTCACTATAACTTCATTAGTCATGAAGAATTTACTAAAAAAATTGAAAATGATGAAATGCTTGAGCATGCAGAGTTTGTCGGAAATTATTACGGAACGGAAAAAGCAGTTGTTAATGAATTACTAGAAGCAGGAAAAAATGTTTTTCTAGAAATAGAGTGTCAAGGAGCAATTCAGGTGATTGAAAAAATGGATGATGTATTATCAATTTTTATTTTACCTCCTTCACTTGAAGAACTTGAAAATCGCTTAGTAAATCGCGGAACAGAGGCCAAGGAAGTAGTAAATAGAAGGTTAGAAAAAGCTCGAGAAGAATTAGAATTAAAATCATATTATAAGTATAATGTAATAAATGATGAGTTATGTCGTGTAGTAGCAGAAATTGATGAAATATTATTTAATGAATTAGGAGCAAGTGATAATGACTAGTAATATCCAAAAAGAAAAATTTTATAATATAGCATTTATCATTATAGCGATACTAGGAAGTGGAATATCATTATTCTTAAAAGATATCACTAGTATTTTTATAATTATAGGACTTTTATTGATAAATTTTCGTTTGTCAATTACACGTTATTACGCATTAGTTGGTTATGTAATATTTCTAGTAAATTCGATTGGATTCAATCCAAATAATATTTTATCAATAATAATTTATGGACTGATTGTATATCGTATGTACACTGAATGGAATTCTTCAGGAAAAACAATAAGATTTATTCATTTAGATGCTCATTCAGCACAAGTATTTACAAGTTTAATGGGAATAATGATTTTTGTTAATACAATTATATATTTAATCGAAACAGGATTTGAAATTTCACTTCTTTTTTCATTCCCAGTTATGTATTCTATGTTTAGTTCAACTTTAAAGTTTTTAGCAATTTATATGATTTCCTTAAGAATTTATGAGGCAAGTTACTTTTACTTGGGGTATTTAGTATTAACTTTAATAATGCTAATACTTATAAGTTTAAATATACTAAATATTATGCCAATAGTACTAATGATTACAATCATTAAAATATTATTAACAGTATTATTTATTCTGAAAAATAAATAATTAATTAAAAGAAATATTCGTTTACAAGTATGTAACAATATTTCTTTTTTTTAATATTTAAATAAATATATAAAGTTTTATATTATAATAATAGTAGAGAGAATTACGCTTTGATGTAGTGGAGGATATAAAGAAAAAATTAATAAAAATTTGGTTGCACAAAACACACTATGGCATTACTTAAATAAAATAAATTAAAATAAATTCAGATAGTATCTATTTTCTTCATATAACATATGTGGAAGGTAAAAGAAGATTATTTATAAAAATCAATTTAATATTATTAAGTCAGATATTGACAGTCAAATAAAGTCAAGATATGAAGAAAAAATTAATATTTTATTTAAGTTATTTTTTGTTTTTAATATTATATTTAAATGAAACAATCAGAATAAACTCATTTAATATGTCATTAAAACTTGAAATAATCTATATTGTTAGTTTAATCACACTAACAATAGTTTCGATTTACGTATTTTCACATATAATTCATTTACTTTTAAAATTAAAGTATGACAATGTTCATTTTAATATTATTTTTCAGATACTGATATTATTAAATACTTTATACCAAGTAGGGATTTTAATTGTTAATCGGACAGACAATGTGGTTGTCTATGGATTATATGTGCTAATGTTAATAAATGCGTATAAATCATATAAATGTCAAAGAATGTGAGGTGATTGGATGAACGCAGGATATTTTTTATCAAGATGGATACTATCAAAAACTAGAAGTCACGCAATTGCTTCTGTAGCACACTCACTTGGTTATAATACAGCAAAATGGGTTGTTGGAGTAATCTTTTCAAAAGGTAGTGCGTGGCTTGCAGGTGCTTTTGCCGCAAGGTATGCACTTAGAATTGCTTATGTTGGTGGACCTTTAGCTGGGATTATTGGTATTGCAGTAGGAGCACTATAAATTAATTGATTTGACTGTCAATTTTAAAAGGAGAAAAATGGAAATTAAAAGTGTATACATTAAAGAGATTAAAAGAAATTTTATTAAAGACATTTTAGTAATAATTTGTGCAATATTACTTAAAATATTTTTAATATATGCTTCTTTAAATTCATATTTATTTATTCGATTAACTATTTACATGCTTTGTACGTTGTTAATTATTTTTGAAATGTTTATCATTAAATCATTGATAAGTTTTCCACTTAAACAGCGAGTGTTATTACTTGAAAAGGGAACAATTTTAGAAGTTAATGTAAATGAAATAGAAATAACGGATGAGGATATTAAAATTAATGATAAAGTGGTGTTACAATATGCAAATCAAAGTAATCTCCATACTTATTTAGAAAAAACATTAGTTGCAAGTAAATTTGAATTAAAAAATGATACAATTGATATTTTATGTCAAGAGAATACTGATTCGTTTGTGGTTCTTAATCGATATAAATACAATAATTTATGTGAAAAGTAGGTGGTGCTTTGTGGTGAGAATGATGAAATTTAAAACAGGAATAATTATATTAGCAAATGTTAGTATAACTTTAATGATTATAATGTTAATGATTATTGTACTAAGTGAAAGTGCAGTAACTACTGGCGTTTTTGAGGAAGGATTATCACTAACGGATGATCTAGAAATAAGTAAAGTGAAATTGTTTTTAGAAATATTTATCAATAATTTACTGGTTTTTACAGCTTCAATATTATTACTAGGGATTGGAACGCAAGTAGCTTATGCAATTAATTTATCGTTTCTAGCTGTACTGGTTTATATGGTTTATGTAGGAACAGGTGACTTAATTAATGTATTAAAATTATTTGTTTACCATCTTCCATTTGAAATAGTTGCATTTTGGGCTGCGATTTTAATTGGGTATAGTTTACTTGATAATATATTAATAATGCGAAAAAGTGTTGAATCAGGACGCAAATATTTTAAAAAGAACATGTCACGAAACGCATTTTTATATGGAATATGTGTTGTATCGACTCTTATTGGGGCGTTAGTAGAAGTTTATATATCAGGAGGAATGTAGAATGTTAAGTTTGAAAAATATTAATTATCGTTATAAGAAAAATGAAAATGACGTTATTAAAAATGTTACGTATGATTTTTTGGAAAAACCATATATTTTAACAGGAATTAATGGGGTTGGTAAAACGACATTATTAAATTTAATTGGTGGTATTTTTACTCCTGATACGGGTGAAATTACTGTTGATAATAAAAAGATTGATTTATTTTTAAATGTAGCAAAATTAGACAATCAAGATATTGAAAGTTTAGGAGAAATTGATGTATATGTATATTTAAGATACTTATCTAATCTTTTTGATTATAGTTACGATGAATTAAAAGCAATTGCTGAGCGAATAAGATTAACTAAAAATAAGCGAATTAAAGAACTTTCAAAAGGAAATAAGCGTAAGTTATTACTATTACCAATTATTTTGTCTGATGCGAAGATATTATTATTTGATGAGCCATTTGATAATATTGATTCGGAAACTGTGAAAATTATTTACGACTTAATTCTTGAAAAAGCCAATAATCGAACAGTAATTATTGTTTCGCATATTGAAAACCCAGGTTTTATTAATTACCAAGGTCTAAAACTTGTTGATGGTGAGTTATATGAAGTTTAAAACATTTATCCAGATTTCTCTTGATAAGATGAAATTAAACTTGGGCAATAAGAGTTATTGGCTTTTAATTTATGCAGCATTTACTTTACCGTTAATGTTAATTTATGGTTCAATATATTATGAATTTCAAAATCAATACTTTGTAATGATAATGATGTATGTAATTATGAATATGAAAATTTATATTCTAGAAAAAAGCGGAGTTGAAAAAACGTTTGAATATTATTTTATTTACGATTTACCACGGAAAAAATACTTTAATCGATTCATGCTTTATCAAGAATTAATTCTCAATCTATCCCTATTATGGTTTGTGTTAATGGTTTTGATTATTTATTTAATTACTGGTAATTTGCATTTTGATTTATTATTTTTCTTTTTTATTATGGTATTCACAGAAATTCATTATTCGTTATCCAATCAAAATAAATATTTAAAGCTTTTTATAAATGCAGTTGTATCAACTATTGCAATTAGTTTTCTGTACTTTACAACTAATGAATGGTTTTTACTGATTGGACAACTTGGTATTATTTTTATCTGTATAAAAATGATTGATAAAATTAAAATCTTTCCGCGTAATATTAAAACAAAACAACTTCGTGAGTATACAAATGTTGAAAATAATATTATTATGAAACATCCAATGTTATATTTAAGCTTGAGTCTCCTTAAGAAAAAAATTGTAATTAAATATATTTTAATGGTGGTTATATTTATATTGCTGTTATTTATAAAAAACGAGGATATGCTCAGGGCAATAGTTGATATTTTATGTTTTATTGTAATCACCCAATTTTTGGGAAAAGATTATTATTCAGCAAACTATAATCGATTATTAATAGATGACTTACGATTTTTAATTCAAAATAATAAACTTTATCAAGAATTATATAAGTATAAAGCAACAAATCTAATGGTTAAATGGAGTTATTTGACACTAGTATTAATAATGGTTAGTTATTTACTTCAGCAAACATATCCCGTTCTAATCATTCTTTCATTCTGGGGAGTGATAATGGTGGTAACTTTGCTAAAGACATTATCGTTTTTAAAATTACCATGGTATTATAAAATAAATATTATTATTTTAATGAACACATTAGAATTAATTGTGTATTTATTACTAGTATTTGGTCACAAAATAGTTAATTTTAATTTCCAGATAACAATTATGATTATGACAATTTTCCTGGTTATAATATGTTTTATATACCAAAAATATTTTGAAATAAAAGTAATCAAATCAATTATGCTAGAGCAAAAATATAGTAATGGAGAAAGTGCCTTAAATTAGGTACTTTTTTGTTTGTAAATTGTGAAACATTGTAATGAATTGTGAAAAAAAAAGAAAAATGCTATAATTAAAGTATGAAAAAAAAGATTATAAATGTCTATTTAGAAACGACACAATATAAATTGAAAAATACCTTCACTTATTTAATTTCAAGTGAAGATTTTCATAATGTTGAAATTGGTACAACAGTTGAAGTACCATTTAATAATCAAATCTTAACTGCTTTTGTAATTGGGAAAGATTGTGTAGATACAACGAACTATGAATACGAATTAAAATTGATAAATAAAATCCATGATCAACAATTAAGTACCGTTAAAATTAAAACAATTCAATTTTTAATGGATAATTATTTGGTAAGTTTTATTGATGCTTTAAATTTGGTTTATCCATCTAAAATGCGAGTAATAAAAAAAAAAAAGCAAAAAATAATTACAAAATCAGAGCGACTAATTTCTGTATACGAACGAACAGAAATACCAATTTTTGATAATAAATTAGAAATTTTAAATCCGGCATTTAATGAGCAAAAGTATTATTTAAAAAATGAATTAATAAATTATGCGAGCGTATTAACAAACTATCAAATTGATAAGGCAGTTAAAAAAGGATATATTCAAAAGGTTGAAATTTTACAAAGTGAATATAAACGAGCAAATCGAATCGAAAATGACAAAGTCTTAACAGTTCAACAACTGAGTGCTTTATCAGAAATTAAGAAGAGTAATCATCACAGTTTCTTATTATTTGGGGAAATGGGAAGTGGTAAGACCGAAATTTTTATTAAGTTGATTGAACAACTAGAATCGGAAAAGCAAGTTTTAATAATAGAGCCGAATAATTTATTAAAAGAGCAAATCTGGGAACGCTTAAACGCTGTATATCCAGAGCAAGTACTGAACCTTGATCTTAACGCAAACCACGATAAAGTATTTAATGATAACCTTGGAATTAAAAATGGGCAATACAAAATAGTAATTGCTCACCACCACGGATTATTTGCAGATTGGAATGAACTAGGATATGTAATTATTGATGAGGCTCACGACTTTAATTATCTTAATAAATATCCACAATATGATTTATTTGATGTACTACGGTTTTACCAAAAGCTTGTTAACTTTAAAGTGATTTGTGCAACGGCAACTCCGAAAGTTGATATGTATGCACGTAGTACAAAGGGTTTTTATCAATTAATAAACTTGCCAGCACCATATTATCAACAAAATGTTGAAATTGTTTTTGATCAATTAATTGATTATGATTTGCCAATTAGTGTAAATAGTTTGATGGCAATTAAAAAAGAACTGGAAAATGGAAATAAAGTATTGGTCTTTCACAATAAACGCGGATTTGCTAGTGCATTAGAATGCAGTAGCTGTTATCGAGTACCCAAGTGTCCAAATTGTCAAAAGCCTTTAAATTATTATCAGGAAAATACTTCTAAACTCAGATGCCACAATTGTAATTTCCAAGTTGCATTCAAAAACCATTGTACTCGCTGTAATTTACCAAATACTTATAAGCCAATTGGTGTAGGAATTGAAAAAGTTAAAGAGCACCTTACAAAATATTTTAAAGATTATCCACTACATACAATTGATTCGACAACGACAAAAACTAACCGCAAAAATATTTTAAGGCAATTTACTGAAAAAAAACCTCAAATTTTACTCGGTACACAAATGATAACACTTGGGATTGATATTCCTGATGTTACCCTTGCGATTGCAACAAATATTGATGATAGTCTTATAAATCAAAGTGTTGAAGCACGTGAAAGTACAATGCAATTATTAACGCAATTTAAAGGAAGAATTGGACGACGAAGTGAGACTGCTAAACTAATAATTCAAACCAAATATCAAGAAGATGGGTTGTTCAAACAATTAGTAGCAAGTGATTATCCATCGTATCTGAAAAAAGACCTTGAATCTCGTTATTTGTTACGAAGTTATCCGTATGTAAACTATGCAAAACTAACAATTATGAATGAAAATATGAATCAACTTAATAATCAGATTTCTCGCATAATTAAGCAGTTACCAGTAGAATTACAAAAAACAGTAGAACTAATTGAATTAAAGTATAAAATGCGAATTAAAACCGATTTTTATTTTCAAAAGCAAATCATTATAAAGTATAAACGTGAGGATATTAGTGCGATAATACGCGCAATTTTAGAGCAAGAGCATATTGATTTAAGTATGATTCATTTTAATCCCAAATATAAGAGATAACCAAAAAAGAAAGTAAAAATCAAATTGCTAGTTAGTTCAAAATAAAGTTATTTTAATTTGAAAAAATGATATAATAAATAAGACATAGGAGGAAACGATGACAGTAAATGATTTAAAGAATGGATTAACAATTAAGTACAATAATAATATCTACCAAGTAATGGAGTTTCAACATGTAAAACCGGGAAAAGGGTCAGCGTTTGTTCGAACTAAATTACGTAACTTAATGACAGGAGCAATTCAAGATATTACCTTTAGTAATACATCAGAAAAAATTGAGCGTGCTCAAATTGATAAAAAAGCAATGCAGTATTTATATTCAGAAGGTGAAACATATTATTTTATGGATATGGAAACATTTGAGCAATTAGAAGTTCAAAAAAGTGTAATTGGTAACCAACTACGTTTTTTAGTAGAAAATACTGAATTAACACTTGTAATGTACGAAGGTGCAATAATTGGTATTAATTTACCTGAAAAAATGAGCTTTGAAGTAATTGAAGCTGAACCAGCAATCAAAGGTGATACACGAAGTGGTGGAGACAAAGTTGCAAAAATTGAAACAGGATTTGATTTAAGAGTTCCAATTTTCATTGAAGCCGGTGAAAGAATTATTGTTAATACAACAACTGGTGACTATGTGTCACGTGAAAAATAGGAGTTAATATGCACTATGTAAAAGAAAATGAAAATGGTCGTATTTATATTAAAAAATTTGCGATTGAAAAGTTAGTTTATAATTATATTAAGAACAATACATCAAAATTAAAATGTTATTATGTGACGTATGATCAGAGTGTAATAACAATATATTTACATGAACAAGCATCAACATCAGCAGTAGCAATAGATAAAATTCAAACAAATTTACGTCGCTATTTAGGTGATGATCTAGGAATATACGTTGAGAAAATTAACGTTAAATTAGGGTAATAGTCATTTGAGTGACTATTATTTTTATGAAAGAGGTAAAATGAAAAATAATAATAAAAAGCGTCATGGAAAGAGTATTGCCCGTGAAAATGCAATTAAAAGTTTATATACATACGCAATTACTAATGAAGAAATTGGAATTTATTCAAAGGATGATATGGCAAATGCAATGACTAAAAATACTATCATCCATTTAGAAGAAATTGATAAGGAAATTTCTGCAAGATTAAGAAAATGGTCAATTTCCGAATTAAATCAAGTGAATTTATCAATACTAAGACTTGCAACATATGAAATCTTATTTGATGATACACCAAAAAACATTATTGTCAACGAGGCGCTTGAATTAAGTAAAATTTATAGTGATGAAAAATCAAAAAAATTTATTCATGGTGTTTTAGATAAGATAATTAAAGGATAAATATGACACTAACTCCAGCAGCGATTAATAAATATATTAAATCGATATTAGATAATGATAAATATTTAAGAGAGTTTTTAATTACCGGTGAAGTATCAAATGTTAAATATCATAGTAATGGAAATATATATTTTCGTATTAAAGATGATGAGGCTCAAATTGATGCAACAATGTTTGCATTTAATGTGAAAAATAATAATTTTAAATTAGAAGAAGGACAACAAATTGAGGCACTAGTTAGTCTCTCAACAATTGTTAAAATGGGTAAGTATTCGTTAACTGTTCGAAATATCAAACTTAGTGGCCAGGGAAAATTATTTGAATTGTACCAAAAACTTTATAATAAACTTCAGTCAGAAGGACTTTTTGAAAATAAGTTTAAAAAAACTTTGCCATTATTTCCAAAACGAATTGGAATTGTAACATCACCAACAGGAGCAGCAATACAAGATATGATAACAACCTTAAAACGACGTCATCCGATTGCTCAAATTGTAGTTATTCCATGTTTAGTTCAAGGAAACAATGCGGCAAATGATATTGTTCAAAAACTTATACTTGCTGGCACAAAAAAGTTTGATGTAATTATAACAGGTCGTGGTGGTGGAAGTATTGAGGACTTATGGTGTTTTAATGAAGAACAAGTTGTTCGTACAATCTTTAATTTAAAGACACCAGTAATTACATCAATTGGTCATGAATCAGATACAACACTTAGTGATTATGTTAGCGATATAAGGGCGGCAACACCAACTGCAGCGGCTGAACTTGCAGCATGTGATCTTGCTCAAGTAGAACAACTTAATTTAAAAAATGTAAATTTTATTCGCCAAAATTTAATTCAGAAATTACAAATTGAGGCAAATAAACTTGAATATTTAAGTAAAAGTCGTGCTCTTTGTGAGCCATTAACTTCAAAGCAAATTGTATTTGATAATTTAAACTGGAAATTAATTCGTAATGTTCACAAGTTGCATACGAAAGTTAATCAGGAAGAAGCAACTTTAAGGTCACTAGACTTTGGCGGTATAATAAAACAAAAAATCAAAGCTAGTCAAACAAATTTGGACTTGATACATACAGAAATTGATGGTTTAAATCCGCTTGCAATTTTATCACGTGGTTATAGTACGATAAAACATCAAGATAAATATGTAAAATCAGTTGCTGATGTTGAAATTAATGAAGAGATTAAACTACAAATGCATGATGGGACAATCACTTCAGTTGTAACAAAAAAGGAGCAAAATGAAAGATAAAACTTATGAAGAAGCATTTCGTGAATTAGAAGAGTTAGTTAAAAAATTAGAAGATGAAAATACAAATATCGATGAAGCAATAATTTATTTTCAAAAAGCGATTGAGCTAAAAAAGTACTGTCAATCAATTTTGGACTCTGCAAACGAAAAGGTAGTAAAAATTTTAAGTGAAGAAAATAGCGAGGAAGTGTTTGAAAGTGAATAAAAAAATAATAATAACAATGATATTAATAATTATAATTGGTACAGGAATTTATTTTTATGTTAATAAAAATTTAAATACACCAATGGATCCGAAAAATCTTGATAATTATTCTTTTGTTGTAAATCCGGGAGATAATTCCCAAAAGATTGTTGCAAATTTAAAAGAGCAAGGGTACATTAATAATCCAGAGTTAGTAGAGCTTTATATTAAGGTAAGCAAAAAAGAATTTTATGCAAATGAGTATATTTTAAATTATTCAAAAACACCGATAGAAATTATTGATATCTTGGCAAGTCCTCAACCTAACTTAGCTGAGGGTGGTGTGGATAAATTAGTTGTAATTGAAGGTGATAATCTCCAAAGTATTGCGACTAAGGTTTCGACTTTAACTGGAACTAAAACTGAAGAAATTCTTGAACTTTGGAATAGTAAGAGTTTTATTAATGAATTAAGTAATAGTTATTGGTTTATAACAAATGATTTACTTGATAATGATATTAGATATCCTTTAGAGGGCTATTTCACACCGGCAACATATGATATAACGGTTAATAAAACAGTTGAGGAAATAACATACCAACTTTTAAATAATAGTGAAAAAGTTTATGCTGAATATAAAGGGCAGACTTTTAGTAATGGATATGATTTTCATCAAATTTTAACATTAGCATCAATCATTGAAAGAGAAACTAATAATGACACTGATAAATATTTAGTATCTGGTGTTTTTGCTAATCGTATTGCAACGGGAATGCCACTTCAGGCTGATATAACAGTCTTATACGGTCTTGATAACCATAAAGAACAAGTAACATATGCTGATTTAGAGGTCGATTCACCTTACAATACTTATAAACATAACGGATTACCTCCAGGACCGATTGCATCACCATCAAAAACTGCAATTGATGCAACAATCAATCCAAAACCTTCAGAGTATTATTATTATTTTAATACGCAAGATACAGGCGAAACAATTTATTCCAAAACATATGATGAACACTTAAAAGTAAGTGAGGAAAATGCTTGGAATTTCAACTAATATAGAAAAGAACTATACTGCAACTCAAATTGTAGAATAGTTCTTTTTTTAAATACAAAAAAAGTAATAATTTGTTATAATAATTTAGTAAAAAATTTAATTAAGGAGTAAGGATGAAAAAGCAACAAATAATGGGGATATTACTATTTATAATCTCTTTAGCAGTAAGCTTTATTTTTCCAGAAATGATTCAAATTAGAATTATTTTAGGATTATTATTGGGATACGGTTTAATTCGTGGATCATTTGGTTTTGCAGGTAGTGTTAATCGAGCAATGCGCGGAAATTCATTAAATTTAATGCGAGCGTTAATGTTGATGTTTGTCTTATCAGCTGCTGGAGTAGCAGTATTGTTATTAACTGAAGTAGTAACAATTGAAAACATGTGGACAAATCCAATTAATATCGGATTATTAATTGGTGGGATTTTATTTGGAATTGGAATGGCATTAGCAAGTTGTTGTGCATCAGGAACAATGACAGATGGTGTAGCAATGCCAATCAAATTATTAATCGTAACATTAGGTTTTGGATTAGGAATACTACTTGGATTTCCACTTCAAACTTCAAAAACATGGATTCAAGAAGGAATAAGTGTGAGTTTCTTAACAGTCTTCGGAGATAATTTAATACTTGGAGTAAGCTTTGGAATGGTAATGACAATAGTACTTGCGTTTGCAGTTTATAAAATAACATTAAAAATTGAGGAAAACTGGCGCGCTCAAAACAAGATGCCTTCAATTGAAAGTGAAAATATTGAAATTAAAAATACAAGTAAAGAAAAATTTCTTGAACAGGCATTTACATTAAAACAAACAGCAGTATACATTACAATTGTCTTTTTGTTAATGACATTCATTACAAAAAATGGATGGGGTGCAAGTACTCCGTATGGAATTTGGATTGGTAAATTAGTAATGCTATTTGGTGTGGATGCAAATACACTAGGAGAATTTACAAATAAAGGAGCTGAATTTTTTACGATTCCATTTTTTGAAATTGGAGTTGGAATGCAAAATATTGCAATTTTCGTAGGTGGTGTAATTGCGGCACTAACGATGAATAAGTTCAAGCCAGAATTTACAATGAGTTTTAAACAAGGAATGATTTTCTTAATTGGAGGAATCATTATGGGATTTGGAACACGTTTAGCAAATGGTTGTAATGTTGGGGCATTATACACACCAATTGCTAATTTCTCGTTATCAGGTTGGATTTTCTTAATCGTAATGATAATTGGTGGTATCATTGGAAATGTATTATATAACAAAATAAAATAACTACAAATATAATAAATAATATTTTAAATGACTATTGATGGGTAATCCGTCAATAGTTTTTTATTCATGTTAAGACCAAGTAAAATGTATGAAAATAAAAATGCCAAGCGGATAAACTAAACTCGCTTGGAATTTGCTGTTCACCAAACTTAAGCCTTTTGTTAATTGTAGTATATATTTATTGGTTTGATTCTTAATATTTAGGTGCTACCTGACTTAACTTAAATACGATTTCTCATTTTTATTAAGAAAAGAATTTTTTAATGAGTCCTTGACAGTGTCTTTAATAGAGACTAAAATATGATGCTTATTTGCTATACTATTCATGTTAAGAAATGAGGAATTATGAAAAAATATGTATTTATTTTTATGTTTTTATTAATACTAAGTGGTTGTGGAAATGAATTATATAAACAGAATTTCACACCAGAACAGCAAAAAATAGAATTACAAAAAATAGGATTTTTAAAATATGATAGTGGTCTATTTGATTATGATTTAAGCTCATTTGAAGTACCAGAATTGGAAGAGGTGCAATATTATTTGAGAATTATTGTTTATTATAATTTAGGTTTTAATTCTGATGAGACTATTGTATCATTAAGGACAAGAAATGAGTGGTTAGAAATTGATTCTAATGGTATATGTTATCACAAGACTTTTGGTGATGATTATAATTGTACTGGAAAGAGCATAGAAGAATTAAAAGAAAGATCTAATATATTTTATGCATTAGATAATGATGATATTTTCAGTTTGTGGTATGATACATTATCAATAATGCATATTAACCCCGAAGAACTATTTGAATTTTAAAGATGAATTCTCATATTAAATTCTTCAAAAGAATAAAAGTACAAATTAATTCTTTATAATATAAGTGAAAATGATAGAATTAAAAGAAATAATGTATATGAAATTATGCAAACCAGTAAAATGTATGAAAATAAAAATGCCAAGCGGATAAACTAAATTCGCTTGGCATTTGCTGTTTACCAAACTTAAACATTTTATTAATTATAGTATATATTTATTAGCTTGATTCTTAATTTTCTGATTTAACTTAAATTTATGAAGAAAATAATCTTTTAGTGAGTCCTTGACAGTGTCTTTAATAGAGACTAAAATCTGATGCTTATTTGCTATACTACTCATGTTAAGAAATGAGGAATTATGAAGAAATATGTATTTATTTTTATGTTTTTATTAATATTGAGTGGTTGTGGAAATGAATTATATAAACAGAATTTTACACCAGAACAGCAAAAAATAGAATTACAAAAAATAGGATTTTTAAAATATGATAGTCATATATTTGAATATGATTTAAGTTCATTTGAAGTACCCGAATTGGAAGAGGATCAAGATGAGTTGACAATTTTCGTAATTTATGATGCGGGTTTTGATAATGATGAAACTTTTGTAAAATTATGGACGAGAAATGATATGTTAGACATCGATTCTAATGGTATATGTTATCTCAAAATTGATGTAGAAGATGATTATAATTGTACTGGAAAGAGCTTGGAAGAGTTAAAAGAACGATCAAATATATTTTATGCATTAGATAATGATGAGATTTTTAGTTTGTGGTATGATACATTATCAATAATTCATGTTAACCCTGAAGAGTCCATTGAATTTTAAAGATGAATTCTCATACTAAATTTTTCAAAAGAATAAAAGTGCAAATTAATTTTATATAATATAAGTGAAAATGATGGAATTAAAAGGAATAGTGTATATGAAATTACGCAAACCAGTAAAATTTATGAAAATAAAAATGCCAAGCGGATAAAATGGGAGTGTGTAGTAAACTATGTAAGTTCAGATAAGAACTTGCATAGTTTATTTTTTATTAAAATTTGTATAACTAGGAAGGAATTACTTATGGCAAAAATTAAACGAGATGAAAATATGTTAAGTTATCATAAGAATTACTGGATAATGGACAGATTAAGAATATATATGGAAGTTAAACGAGATACTAAAACAAACTATGGGTAAGTGCTGTTTAAAAGATTCAACAGATAGAACTCCTAAAATCAAGCTAATAGATTAAATGACTAAGGTTGAATATATTACTCAAGTAATTTGGAATTAGAAAATAAAATCATAAAGAGCTTTACCGAGATGTTGGACAGCATGTACAAGGGTATGAAAACCAGTATTGCATTCATCAATTATGCAAGCCTGCTTGGTTTAACAATTTCGGAATATGAATATTATTAAAAAATGTAAATAAAAACATAATTCAGAACTTATTAAAATGGTTAAACAATGTTTGGGAAACATACAACATATGAATGTAAAAGAATAACAGTTATGATAAAAGAACTTATAGAATTATCCTAGATAGTAAGATAGTAATAAGATATCATCAATATGTAGGAATTAATACGTTTCAACGAAAATGACAACGTGAGATAAATAATGGTCTGGTGGAAAGTAAAATAGCTCCGAATATTATTAATTGAAAGTAGCACTAAATATAATCTGGTCCACATGTGTCAAGTACAGTATGTGTCGTGATTTATCAAATTTAATTTTTCATTCAAACCATGTAATTCATTTTACATGTGGTTTATACACACGTCTGCTAGAAGATGTTGGAATAACTCTTTCACATTTTAGACCTGGGAATTGCCACTTATTATTTTAATAGTACCAAAAATAGTTTATGCACATTTTGAATTTTTCCGAATAATAAAATAGGAGGAAAGATGGAAATAAAAGAGATGATAGAAAGTTTAATTGAAAAAGCATGTCTTGAAAAAGTAACGGATATTCATTTTAAACCTACAAATAATCAAGTACAAGTTTATTATCGAACTAATAATGAATTGAAAATTGAACAAGAGATTACAAACGTTGAATTTAAAAAAATCATTAATTATTTAAAATTTAAGACAAATTTAGATATTAGTATTACAAATAGTCCTCAAGATGGAGCAATGGAAATTAAAATTAGAGAAATGACAGTAAATATTCGTTTGTCATTTGTGCCACTATTATATGGAGAAAGCTTGGTAATTAGAATAATTTTACCACAATTAATTATTGATGAAAAATCATTGTTTTTTAATTATAGTGAGTATGAGACAATTTTAAAAACAATTGTTGATGAAGTTGGATTATTTGTTTTTACCGGACCAACAGGTTGTGGAAAAACAACAACGATGTATAAATTATTAAATGATATTTCAATTCATAAAAACTTGAAAATTATTACCGTAGAAAATCCAATTGAAATCAAAAATGAAAACTTTGTTCAAATGCAGGTAGATCAAAATAAAAAATTCACTTACAAAAAAGCCTTAAAATCAATTTTACGTCAAGACCCAGATATCATTATGATTGGTGAAATTCGAGATTATGAAACGGCAAAAATTGTTATGCAAGCAGCACTTACAGGGCATATGATTATTACAACAATGCATACTAAAGACAAACGTGGAGTATTTGAAAGATTTATCGATTTTGGCTTTAAACCTTCAGAAATCAACAGTGTACTAATTGGTGTATGTAACCAACGTTTAACAATGATTGAAAATCAGAAAAAAGTTTTTTTAGATATAGCAATAAAGGAGCAGTTACAAAAACTTAATGAAAGTAATCAAGAAATCTTTATTAAAGATCAAATCGAAAAGTTTATTAACCGATAAAGAGAACTTTACTTTTCTGAAGGAACTTTCATTTTTTTTGACAGAAGGTTACAGTCTAAGGGAATCACTCAGTTTTTTGAAACAAACATATAATATTATTCCGGTTATTAGAAAATTAGAATCAGGATACACATTTAGTGAAAGTATTAGTATTTTAAAAATAAAAAGTGAAATTATCTTGCTGATTCAAATAAACGAAGCTCAAGGAAACTTGACAAAAGGAATTCATGATGCGATTGAATTATGGCAATTAAATAAAAATGTTAAACAACAATTTCAGGAACAAATCCGTTATCCCTTATTTTTAATAATAGTTGTGTTAGCAATTTTACTTGGAATTAATGAATTAATAATTCCCCAAGTTATTAATTTATATGAAAATTTTAATTTAGATTTAACATTTCAAAATCAAATGGTTATTTATGTTTTAAAGGCACTTCCTTACGGAATTTTACTTCTACTATTAGTAATTGTAGGTTTTATTTTCTTTAACCGCTATGTTAATTTAGAACAAAAAATTAAAATATTAACAAAACTAAAATTGGGAAATTTATATTTACGGATTTATAATCAAATTTTTATTACATACTTTATTTCCATGAGTGAGATGGGCTTAAATTTAGAAGCAATTTTAAAACTTTTAAGTAAACAACGGGTTAATATGCTACTAAGGGTTGAAGCACTTAGGATTTTAAATGCATTAAATCAAGGAATTATGCTTGAAGATGCACTGAAATATCGTTATTATACTAAAGAATGTCAACAATTATTCCAAATTGGATTGGCAAACGATAATTTACTGCGTTATTTAAAAATGGATTTACTCCAAAAACAATTAATTCAAACAAAACGAAAAAAGCAAATTCTTTTTTGGTTACAACCAGTAATCTATCTATTTATTGGTGGAGTTATTATTGTAATATACAGTTTGATTTTCAATACAATTTATGGAGTTTTAACTTAAAAGGAGGAAAATGAATAAAAAAGGTTTTACATTATTAGAAATGTTATTAGTAATGTTTATTATAACAGTGCTATTACTTTTAACAATTCCGAATATTACGGGTCACAAAAATAAAGTTGAAGAAACAGGATGTGAATCTTATGCTGATGTTGTTCAAACTCAAGTGTCGGCATATGAATTGATTGAAGGTAGATTACCAACTAGTTTAAATCAATTAAAGAATAAAGGTTATATCACAGAAACAAAATGTAGTAATGGTAGTAGTTTAATACTTGAAGGAAGTGAAGTTAAAGTTGCAAAATAAAGGATATACATTAATAGAAGCACTAATTGTCGTTAATATAATTTCAACTTTAATGGTTATGTTCATTACTAGTTTTAATGTCAATACTCAAAACGTAAAGTTTAATCAAGAAATTTCAGTATTAAGTAAAAGTATTAATCAGGCACGAATTTGTGCAATTGATTATAAAAGTCGAATTAAACTTGATCAAAATCAAATTACAGTTTTTTGTCCAAACAATAAAGTAACACATAAATTTACTGGTAACTTATCAAACAATTTCCAAGGCGGAGAAATGAAATTCAGTAAACTCGGAAAATTGACACAAGCAGGTACAATCACATTAACAAATGGCTTTCAAACCCATCAAATCAAGATTAATATTGGTTATGGTTATGAATCATAATGGTTTTGTATTGGGATATAGTTTATCAATGCTTTTAATTCTGCTGATTTTAGTTAATAATATTTTCATAATCTCAACAGTAACTACCGATCAATTAAAGCAAAATCAGCAAAAATTAAAAGAGGTGCTCGATGAAAGAAATGAACAAATTAGGTTTTACATTAATTGAAATAATGGTTTCACTTGTTGTAGTAATTGTTGCTATGCAAATATTCTTAGCATTAATGGTAGTCTATAACAGACCTGCAGATAATCAACATATAAGTGACAAAGAAGTATTATTAATCAAACAATTAGAACGTGATTTAATTTTATGTCAGAAAATAAGCAATTTAAATCCTTTTACCTGCATAACATACATTGGTGAGGAAATCAGTTATGAAATTATTAATTCAAAATTAGTGCGAAGAATTAATGGACTTGGTTATGAGGTTATTTATCCTAAACTTGATAATTATTATGTGGAAAAAACTGCTACAATCACGTGGTACATTACAATTGAAAATATTACTCATGAATTACTAGTTGGACTTTTCAATGAATAATCACGGTTCAATGACATTAATTTTATTATTAACCTTAATGTTAAGTGGCTCGTTTGCACTATCATTTCAAATTGATAACCATACTCAAATCAATACAATTAATACTTTAAAAAAGCAAAATCAATTAACTAGAGAAAATATATTGCATTTTGAGTGTCGCAAAAATATTTCTATTTGTGAAGGTGAAGTAGTTATGATTGAAATAGTTGAGCAGTTAATTGATAATTTTCAATTACAATATCAAGTAAATAAAGTAACGGATATCAATAGAATGCGTAAAAACTTTCAAAAATTACCAGAAAATAACCCAGTAAGTGAGGAAAATCCAAATAGTGAAATTGATGATATTGATGTAGAAGAACAGCAAGAGCCTGAAATTCTTGTTCAGTATCAGTTAATTATCACCCCGAATTATATTAGTTTAATTAAAAATCAACAGTATCTTCAACGGTGGCTAATTGAACATTAAAAAAGTAAGGTCTCAGACCTTACTTTTAATTTGATTATTTGGATTTGTTTTGTGAATTTTCAATTCGTAAATCACGGATTGCCGAATTAATAATTGCACCAAACATGATAATTAACCCAATTGAAAAGAACCATAACATCATTAACATAATTGATGAGAAAATTCCGTATTTAGTAAAACTACTACTAAACACATTAATATATTTTGAAAAAATTACCGAAAAACTTATAAATGATAATGATGAAAAGATGGCACCTGGCATAACATCAATTCGACTCAGTTTAATACTTGGGCTAAAACGATATAGTGTATATAAACTACTAAACAATAAGATTGGTAGTGCAAAGAATTTTAAAATTGCTAAAATAAAGATAAATGCTTCAAGATGCATGAATTCAAAGAAACGATCACCAAATGTAAAAATAATAAAATTAGCAATAATTACTACAACAAAACCAATTGTAAAACCAATACCCATTAAACGAAAAATGATTCCATTTCGACTAAATTGATCTTCATAAATACGATTGATTGATTTGACAATCGAGTTCATTGCAGTTGATGAAGACCAGATTGTTAATAAAAAGGCAACAATTGATAATGAACTATCTTTTTCATTTAAAACCATAGTTAAAAATTCACCAATAGTATTAACTAAGTCAGTTGGCAGGAATGAATTTTGTAATTGTCGTGTTAATACCGCAACCTCAATATTAAAATATGGAAGTAGTGTTACCATAAACATTAATAGCGGGAAGATTGAAAATAAGAAATAATATGCACTTTGTGCTGCAATTCCAAACGGATCAAATGTCTTGATTTTTTCTAAAATTATTTTAATTAACCTCACTATATTATCTTGTGAAAAATTTGTTTTCATTTTCCTCCTATCCTTAATATTATATCTAGTTTTTAAGTTAATAGTAAAAATAACGATTATTCTTTAAAAATATTAAAGGTAGATTTAGAAAAGTGATGGCATTTTAAATTAATAGTGAAAAAAACAATGTCACAAGTGAAAAAAATTTCATAAGTCACAAGTTGGGGTATACTAAAATCAAAATTAAATGGCTTTAATTTTAAAAAAACAAAAAAAATGCGAAATATATTTGCATAAAAACTAAAAATAGAGTATACTAGAGGTATGAACGTAAGAAAATGATTTTAGGAGAAAAATGAAAGACAAATTTACAGTAGAATGGGCTGGTTTTACAGCAGGAAACTGGCAAAAAGACATTAATGTTAGAGACTTCATTCAAAAAAACTA
>CAZFWW010000005.1:1816-36681 GCA_964522645.1 uncultured Mycoplasmatales bacterium | reverse complement strand
TTAATGATATAATCTATAATATAAATATTGAAGTTGAGTTTATAAAATTAATTCGTGATGAGATGAAGTTTTCATCATTAGAAGATTTAAAAATGCAAATTTATCAAGATAAAAAAGTAGCCAAGGAGTATTATGGAAATAAAACAATTAATTAAGGATTATCATAGTTTAGCAGATCAGGAAGTCACAATTTATGGATGGGTTAGAAATCACCGTGTGGGAAAAAACATCTGCTTTATTAATGTAAATGATGGAACTTGTTTTGAAACAATTCAAGTTGTATATAGTGATTTAGCAAATAGCGAAGAAATCAATAAGATGCATTTAGCAAGTGCAATTGAAGTTAAAGGAAAAGTGCAACTAACAAACAAAGAGCACCAACCAGTTGAATTAATTGCCACAGAAGTAAATATTTTAGCAGGTAGTAAAGAAGATTATCCGTTACAACCAAAACGTCATACTTACGAATTTTTAAGAGAAATAGCCCATTTAAGAGTGAGAACAAATACATTTAATTCAGTATTTAAAATTCGTTCACTACTTAGTTTCGCGGTTCATGAGTATTTAAATCAAAACGGATTTGTAATGGTTCATAGTCCAATTTTAACAGCAAGTGATGCTGAAGGAGCAGGAGAAATGTTCCAAGTGACAACACTTGATTTAGAAAAAGAAATTGCAAAAACAGAAGAAGGTAATGTTGATTATCGTAAAGATTTCTTTAATAAGAAAACATCATTAACAGTATCAGGACAGTTATTAGCTGAGGCATACGCATTAGCGTTCCAAAAAGTTTATACGTTTGGGCCAACATTTAGAGCAGAAAAATCAAATACAACACGTCATGCAGCAGAATTCTGGATGATTGAACCAGAAATGGCATTTACTGATCTTGCTAAAAACATGGAAGTTGCAAAATCATTATTAATTTATGTTGTTAATTATGTTTTAGAACATGCTAGCAGTGAATTAAATTTCTTAGCAAAAGTTCGCCCAGAAATTAACTTATTAGAACGTTTAAATAGTTTAGTTGATGCTAAATTCTTTGAAATTACATATACTGAAGCAATAGATGTTTTAACAAAAGCAGTTAATGATGGTCACAAATTTGAAAATGATGTATTCTGGGGTATTGATTTAGCGACAGAACACGAAAAATATTTAACGGATGTTGTTTATCAAGCACCTGTATTTGTAACAAATTATCCACGTGATATTAAGGCATTTTATATGCACCTTAACGATGATAAAAAAACAGTTGCGGCAATGGATTTATTAGTACCAGGGATTGGAGAATTAATTGGTGGTTCTCAACGTGAAGTACGTATCGATGTTTTAAAAGAAGCAATGGCAAACCATAATTTAAGTGAAGAAGAATATGCATGGTATTTACAATTACGTGAATATGGTGGAGTAGAACACTCAGGATTTGGAATTGGTTTTGAACGTTTAGTTATGTATGTAACAGGAATGGAAAATATTCGTGATGTAATTCCATTTCCACGTACAGCGAAAAACTGTGAATTTTAATAATTTAAATTTTTAGAAAATTTCCCTTTGAGGGAGATTTTTTATTTTGTCCATATCATCTACAAATTGGAGGAGAAATAAATATTTATTTTGTATTATAAATTAATTTTGTTATAATTGATTTGTAATCATTATATATCAGTTAGAATATGGCTAACAAGTTTCTACCTTTTTACCAAGAATAAAAAGACTATAATGGCATCAACTTATAGGCTAGAAAGAAACGAAGTGTCATAATTAGACACTTTTTTTAATGATACATTATTAATAATTTTTTTGAAGGGATTAAAAATGAAAAAAGTAATTGGATTAGTAGCATTATTTATTTTTGTATTAGCAGGATGTAGCACAAAGGAAGAATTAACAGTGTACTTTGTACCAAGTCGTGATCCAGAAAGTATCGTATCACAGACAAAACCATTAGAAAATATTTTAAAAGAAGAATTGGCAAAAGCCGGATATGAATTTGATTCAATCAATATTGAAGTCGGAACTTCTTATGAAGCTGTTGGTGAGGCAATGGCAAGTGGAACAGCAGATGTTGGATTTATTCCAGGTGGAACATACGTAATGTATGAAAATGATGGTGTTGAACCAATCTTAACGGCAACAAGAGCCGGACTAGATAAAGATTCAGAAAATGCTAATGAGTGGAATGATAACAAAGCAACAGAAACAGATTCAAGCAATCAAGTAACATACTATCGTTCATTAATTGTTGCCGGACCATCTGAAAAAGGTCAAGCATTACAAGATAAAGTGAACAGTGGTGCTGATTTAACATTTGATGATGTAAAAGACGCAAACTGGTGTGTTCGTTCAACAAGTTCATCAGCTGGATATACTTATCCTGAAATTTGGATGAATGAAACATTTAATAAATCATTATTAGATTTATCAACAATGGTTGAAACGACATCATACGATGATTCATTATCACGTCTTGCCAATGAACAATGTGATATTGCAACAGAATATGCAGATGCTCGTTTAGATATCGCAGAAGATTGGACTAGTAAGTTTAATCGTGAAAAATCAATCTGGGAAGAAACAAGTGTAATCGGAGTTACAGCTCCAATTTATAACGATACAATTTCAGTTGCAACAAATTCTGATGTGATTAAAAATAACGAAGGATTAAAAGAAGCAATTGCTGAAGCGATGATTAATATTTCAAAAACTGAAGAAGGTAAAGAAATAATTGATGTTTATTCACACGAAGGATACGAAAAAGCATCTCCAGAAAATTATGATAATGAGCGTGAAGCATTAAAAATTGTAAAAGAACAAGGATTAGAATAAACAAAAAAGGCTGATTAGCCTTTTTTAAATGATTAGTAACAATGAGAGGAACAAAAAAGAAGATGATTAAATTTAATAACGTTTCAAAAAAATACCCAAATAATGTAACCGCCCTTAAAGATGTTAACTTAGAAATTAATAAAGGCGAATTCGTTGCGATAATTGGACTTAGTGGTGCTGGAAAAAGTACTTTAATTCGTACTGTAAATAAAATGCATGAAATTACTGAAGGTGAATTGATTGTTAATGGACATGATACTAGAACGCTAAAGGGTTCAAAATTACGTGATTTTCGTCAAGAAATCGGAATGGTCTTCCAGTCATTTAACTTAATAACAAGAACAACCGTTTTAAAAAACGTGCTAGTTTCAAGAGCAAGTCGCTTACCACTGATTAAATCAATATTGGGAATTTATTCAAAAGAAGATAAAATCATTGCACTTGAAGCACTTGATAAAGTAGGGATTTTAGATAAAGCATTTGTAAAGGCATCAGAATTAAGTGGAGGGCAACAACAACGTGTAGCACTAGCGCGAACAATTGCTCAAGAACCAAAAATCATTTTAGCTGATGAGCCAGTTGCTTCACTAGATCCAATTACTGCTAAGCAAGTTATGGATGACTTTAAGCGAATTAATGAGGAGTTAGATATTACGATTTTAGTAAATATGCACCATGTTGATTTAGCCCTAAACTATGCAACACGTGTTGTGGGAATAAAAGCTGGGGAAATTGTGTTTGATGGACCAGCAACAGCAGTAAATCAAGAGGTTTTAACCCAAATTTATGGTCGTGAATTAACAAAAGATGAGTTGATGGAGGATTAATGTTTAAACAAGAAAAATTTACTCTAAGCTCAAATCAAGAGGTAGTAACACCGAAAAATAATAATTTACTAAAAACGTTAATTTTACTAGTTTTAATAATGGTAGCAATGTCAATTACAAAATTTGATGTTCGTAAGATAATTACAAATGGAAATCAGTTTTGGTCAATGATTAGTGATATGTTTCCTCCAAATACAAACTACTTTAGTGTAATTAAAGAGCCAATTTTAGATACAATTAAAATGTCAATTATTGGGTCGCTAATTGGGGTGATAATTGCTTTTCCATTAGCCTTTTTTGCGGCAAACAATATCAATCATAATCGTTATATTATGATTATCGTAAGGTTTTGTTTAAGTATTATCAGAACACTGCCAATGTTAGTATATGCACTTATTTTCACGTATATTTTTGATTTTGGTACATTTGCTGGAACAATGGCAATAACTCTTTTTACAATTGGGGTAACCTCAAAAATGATGTATGAATTTATTGAAACAATTGACTTGGGAGCGTTTGAAGCAGCTCAAAGTACTGGTGCAAGTAAACCCAGGGCATTTCGCTTTGCTGTTGTTCCACAAATTTTACCAACTTATTTTTCCATCGGATTATATAGCTTAGAAATTAATATTCGTGGAGCAGCGATTTTAGGATATGTAGGTGCTGGAGGAATTGGTCAACTGATTAATCGAACAACATCATATCGTCAATACGCTGAACTGGGAATGATTTTAGTTTCAATTTTTATTGTAGTCGTCCTGATTGAATCGTTATCAAGAGAAATTAGAAAGAGGTTAGTATAATGAATGAAACAATTTTGAAAACACTAGCAAGTGAACCGAAAAATCACTTGAAAAAAATCACGATTTTATTAATTGTTCTTAGCATAAGTTTATGGTCTCTTTCATCAATTGAATATAAAGGAATAATGAAAAATGGATTAGAGATAACAAAAAATATTATTCTATCTTTATTTAGTCCAGACACATCATTTTTATTTAATTTAACGAATCAAGGAGTTCCGTACTTATTACTTGAAACAATAGCAATTGCCTTTTTAGGAACGTTAATTGGTGCAATCATATCAATTCCGTTTGCCTTTTTAGCATCACGAAACATAACTCCAAAATATGTGAGTGCGTTTGGTTCACTTGTAATTGCCTTTATTCGTTCATTTCCGGCAATTATTTATGGGTTATTATTTATTAAAGTTACAGGACCGGGTCCATTTGCCGGAGTATTAACGTTGTCATTTACAAGTATTGGAATGGTAAGTAAGTTATATATCGAGGCAATTGAAGATTTAGACATGGGAATAATTGAAGCAATGGATGCATCCGGACTCTCACTGTTTAAAAAAATTAGATTTGGGATTTTACCACAAATTTCAACAAATATTTTATCAACAGCAATTTATCGTTTTGAAATTAATCTAAAAGATGCATCAATTCTTGGACTAGTTGGAGCAGGAGGGATTGGTGCTCCACTAATCTTTGCAATGAACTCGCAAAAATGGGATCAAGTAGGAGCAATTCTAATTGGAATTATTTTACTTGTCTTAATTGTTGAATATTTCTCAACAAAAATGCGAGCAAAATTAGCGTAATACATTAAATATAAGTAGTGAGGTATTTATGTTGGTTAGACTAAATCAACTAATTACCTTTTTTTAATTTTCAATATTAAAGTAGATTTCAAAAGCACAATTACTGAAAATTCGTTGATGCTAAACATTATTTTTTAATTTTTAAAACATTTTTTTCATAATTAATATTATAATATATGGTGGAAGGAGGAAAAATGAAAAAATTATTATTAATAATTTTCTTACTCTTAACAGTACTTTTTATTGCTCATAATTTGGTTAATTACCAAAACAATGCAACTTATCGAGATTATGAACCACGTTCAGCATACGAAGAAAAATACCCAATTGCAGATTATGTTGATTCTCAACTTAATGCGTCTTCGTATTTCCACCGAATAATTGTTGAAGGAATGATGGATAGTGAAGAAATTAAAAACATTACTGAACCGATTGACTATGTATTTAAGGGAATACAATACCTATTCAGCAGCAATTATCACATCAATAAAAACATTGCGAGTTATCAATATAAAGAACCGAAGTTAATTCAGTTTCGTGAACTGCCAGAAGAACAGAAAAATGAACTACATAATTATGAATATGTTGGATATGATCAAAATGGAAATGAGGTGCAGGGGTTTGCCTCGCTATACGCACCTAATGGAAATTATTCAATTGCCATTTCGTATTTAAATAGTGATTTGACTGTTAATCGTCCTAAAGCATTACTTTTAGCTGATGATTCAAATGCCGAAAAGTTAGCTTATGATATTATTGAAGAGAGTCAACGTTTATATGGAACGGATTTAACACCTGAAGAAGCTAGTTATAAGTTTTATAACTCATCAATTGAGCAAATTGCAGGTGCGATTTCTTATCATGCAGTAGTTACATTATATATGGATGAGATTGATGCTGAAAGTAGTGTAATTAAACACGCAGGAACAACTGATATTTCGTTAATTGATCACGATTCATTTTTTGTAAATCGTTCATATTAAAGTTTTAAATAAAAATAATTAAAATACCGATGGTTAAGCCATCGGTATTTTTTATGAAAAACTAGTATATATTTCATTGTTTAAAAAATTATTTAAAGCAAAATCATAATCATCGTATAAAAAAGTTAAATAAAGTAAGTCAATAATGAAAATAACTGGTTCTTCAGGTCCAATTGTCTCAAGTAAATAACCAATATCAGGTTTAGAATAGGTGAGAATATACTTAGCACTGTCACAAATTTCTGCTAGTGGGTTTGAAGTAATCAGTAAATATTCAATTTTATTTTGGTTGCAAAAGGCACAAAAATTAACGATTTCTGTTGTGAGTGCGGAATCACTAAAAATTACAACAAAACAATCTTCGTGTAACATTTTATTAGTAAAAATAGTGACATCATTTCGTTCACGAATAATCGTTGTAGCTAAGCCGATTTTATTAAAACGCTGATAAAAATTAAATGAACATAAGTACGAGTGACCAATTCCGTAAGTATATATTTGCTTTTTTTGTTTAAATGTATCTACAATTTTCTGTAGTAAATAAGGACTATTTAAAGCAACGGTAGATGCTAGAATTTGCTTTTTAGCAGTAATTAAATACTGATTAATATCATTATTATTACATGTACGCAAGTAATTTAATTCATGAATTGATTTAAAACGCAGTTTTTTAATATACTTCGATACGGAAGCGGCGGAGATTACAAGTTCACGTGCGATATCTTTTCCCTTAAAGGGTTTATCCCAATTATTTAAAATGTAATCACGAATTAATTCTTCGGTTTCAGTTAAATCGGTTTGCGAGTTTTTAATGTACTGGTAAATATAATTATTATGCATTTTTCCTCCAAAATAAACATATAATCAAAATTATATTAAATTCACAAAATAATTAAAAAAATTGTAAATAATTAATCATATTTTAACATATTTACAGCCACTGAAAATAATTTCATTTCAAATAAAAGTAATTTGCTATCCTTGTACTAAGGAGGATAAATGAAAAAAGAATTTAAAAAAGATTTCAAATGGGGGACAGCTTCAAGTGGTCCGCAAAGTGAAGGTGATTTTGGTAAAAAGCACCAATCAATTTGGGATTATTGGTATATGACTAAACCCGAACGCTTTCATAATTGGATTGGTCCAGAAATAACGAGCCAGGTTGTGAGTGATTATCAACAAGATGTAGATTTAATGTCAAAAATTGGTCTTAATTCATTTCGGACATCAATTCAATGGTCAAGATTAATTGATGACTTTGAAACCGGAAGCTTAAATCAAGATGCAGTAAATTTTTATCGTAATTATTTCAAAGCAATAAAAGCCCAAAATATTGAGTTGATTATTAACTTGTTTCATTATGATATGCCATATGAATTACATCAACAATATGAAGGTTTTTTAAGTCGAAAAGTAATTGATATGTTTGTTTTATACGCTAAAGCCTGTTTTGAAACGTTTGGTGATTTGGTTGATATGTGGACAACGTTTAACGAACCAATGGCATATGCAAAAGAGGCATATCACGATAACCGAATTTACCCTGCTACACTTGACTTTCAAAAAATGATGCAACTAAATTATAATATTGTAATTGCTAATGCACAATGTGTCAGTCAATTTAAAAAAGGTAATTATGATGGAGAAATTGGGATTATTCTTGATTGTTTACCGCCACTTTCACGAAGTAATAATCCATTAGATTTAGCAGCAGCAAAAGTTGCTGATTTACTGACAAATAAAATATATTTAGACCCATGTATTTTAGGAACTTACCCACCTGAATACCAGCAGTTTTTAAGAGAAAATAAGATTAAGATTAATTGTGAGGCGCAAGATGAAAGCTTGATTTTAGAAAATATAGTTGATTTTGTTGGTTTAAATTATTATCGACCACTACGAGTATCGGCCCCCAAATTTGCTCCACATCCTAAAGCACCAATGGAACTTAATTGGTTTTATAATACTTATGAAATGCCTGGAGCACGGATGAATCAGTATCGTGGTTGGGAAATTTATCCTAAAGCAATGTACGATATTGGAATGCGAATAAAGAATGAATACAATAATATTAAATGGTATGTTTCAGAAAACGGAATGGGAGTAGAAGATGAAGAACGTTTTCGAAAAGGTGGTGTTATTCATGATGATTATCGAATTGAATTTATTTCCGAACATTTAATGTGGCTCTTAAAAGTAATCGCTGAAGGAAGTAATTGTTTTGGTTATCATATCTGGACATTTGTCGATAATTGGTCATGGTTAAATGGATATAAAAACCGTTATGGATACGTTGAATTTAATTTAGAAAGCAAAATGCGAAAACGTAAAAAATCAGCATATTGGATTAATGATGTTATTAAGGAAAATAGATTAATGGAGGTTAAAGACTATGAATATGATGAATAAATTAGAGGAAAAGATAATGCCGTTTGCACTGAAAATTTCTAAAAACCGTGAACTTACAGCTGTTAGGGAAGCAATGTATGTAATGATGCCGTTTTTAATTATTGGCTCATTCTTCTTATTATTTGCTTCATTTCCAATTGAAGGATATCGCGAACTAGTTGCCCAATATTTAGGTAATGACTGGCATTTATACTTAACGAAGATAACTGATTCAACTTTTGGGATAATGACAATCTTTGTTGTAATTGGAACATCCTATTTTTATGCAATTGACCATAAGGTAACAGGATTACTTGCAGCCTTTACCACTTTTATGTTCTTTTTAATTATTACCCCATTTGGCGATGGTGCTATCCCCTTTGAGTGGATTGGCGCAAAAGGAATGTTACTAGGAATTATTTCCGCACTATTAATTACTAAAGTTTATGTTATTCTTTATCAGAAAGAGTTGTTTCCGAAAATGCCGGATAGTGTTCCAAGTGGAGTGACAAAATCGTTTAATTCATTAATTCCAATTACGGTAATTGCAATAATTGCAATTGTGATTAATGTTATGGTTAGTTTTACTAGCTTTGAAAGTCTTCACGATATTGTATATACAGTGTTATCAATACCACTTTTAAAAGTTGGAAACACACTTCCTGGAATTGTTTTTAGTGAGATGATAGCCTCAATTCTATGGACATTTGGAGTACACGGGAATGATATTGTACTTAGTGTGATGCGTCCGATTTGGTTACAATTATCAGCCGAAAATATGCAAATGGTTCAAAATGGCTTGGAGCCACTTAATATTATAACTCAACAATTTAAGGATGCATATTTACAAATTGGGGGAAGTGGTTCAACATTACCACTGTTAATAGTTATTTTATTAACCAGTAAGTCTAAACACATGAAAATGGTCGCATCTTTAGCCTTAATTCCGGGATTATTTAATATTAATGAACCAGTAATTTTCGGACTCCCAATTGTTTTAAATCCTGTTTTAGCGATTCCATTCATTATTGTTCCAGCAATTTATGCTTCAATTAGTTACCTTGCAATGAGTTTTGGTCTAGTAAGTTTAACAAATGGATTAGTTATCCCATGGACAACGCCAGTTGGTTTAAGTGGACTTTTAGTATCCGGCCCAAGTGGTTTGGTATTACAAGTTGTGCTTGTAATTGTTGGAATGTTAATTTATTATCCATTTGTCAAGATGATTGATAAGCAATTACTTGCAAAGGAATAAGTAACTACAGTAACTTACATTTAAATAAAAGAAAACCAAATTATTTATTTCCGAAAAAGAGGATTTAATAATTTGGTTTTTTAAAATTAATTTTTGTCAGATTTAATATATTACATTCCGATTGGAAGTCCAGTCATGAACCATAATATAAAGAATGCAGTCCAACTAATTAGGAATCCAAATGAGTATGGATACATCATATCCGTTAGTGTACCATAATTGAATTTCTTGTCGTATTTCATTCCGTAAAGAATAACAATTCCAGTATAAGTCATAAGTGGTGAGATAATGTTTGTTGAACTATCTGCAACACGGTATGCAACTTGAATTAAGTCTGGAGTTAATTCGCTATTAGCACCATATAACATTGGAATAAATACAGGTGCTAAAAGTGTCCATTTAGCTGATGCTGAACCAATGAATAAGTTAATAACAGCTGAAACAAGAATAAATCCAATTAACAGCAATACTGGGAATTGATTTAATCCCGAACTAATTAATAAGTTAGCTCCACTACTTGCAATTAAGTTACCAATTCCTGTCCATGAGAATAATGCAACGAAGTTTCCGGCAAAGAATGCAAGTACTAAAATGTAGGCACTATCAGCCATTGCTTCAGTAGTCATTTTAATATAATCATTTGCTGATTTGATTTGCCCAGTAGTTTTTCCGTATGCATAACCAGGAACTAAGAATAAGAATAACATTACAACAATAATATTATCAACAAGTGGGTTTCTTGCTTTTAATAACTTTTCTGCAATTGCACTATCAATCGTCATTCCTTCTTTGAATGCACTCCATGATTCAAAAGCGTTACCAGTTACTAATTCTCCAGTTGTGATATCTTGATAAAATCCACCATGAACAAATGTAATCCATAATTGAACAAATGTAAATGCAATAGCAACAATTATTAATCCACGACCTGCAGCTTTTAAACCACGTGATTGTTCATCAGTAATTGATGTTGCACTACTATCAATTTCTTTTGGCATTTCAAAACTACGATCTTTAAATTTTGGAACGATAAATTTATTTGTAATAACAGTTCCTACAATTGTTAATAAGAAAGTTGAAGCGATTAAGAAAAAGTAATTCATTAACACAACGTTTTGTGCAAATGGAATTCCATTTGCTTCAGCAACATCAATTGTAATTGCACCTAATAAAGCGTCACCTGGTGTTGGTAATAAGTTAGCCCCAAATCCAGCTGATACTCCGGCAAATGCAGCAGCAATCCCGATAAGTGGGTTTTTATTAATTGAAGCAAATAATGCTCCTGCAAGTGGAATTAATACAATATATCCTGCATCAGCAGCAATTGATGAGATAACTCCTAAAAATACAATGATTGGAATTAATGCCCATTCAGGTGACTTGATTCCGATTTGCTTTAATACAACACCTAAAAGTCCTGATTTTTCGGCAACTCCAACCCCAATAATAATTCCTAAAACAATTCCAAGTGGAGCAAAGCCAATGAAGTTTGCAATTAGGTTATCCATAATATACATAAATCCTGATGGACTCAGTGCGTTGTTTACAACAACTTCAGTACCCACGCTGTTAAAAATGTGAGTCCCCTTCAAAAATAATGATGCGATAGCAGTCACTAACATAAGAATTAAAAATAAAATACTAATTTCTGGTAATTTACTTCCGATCCGTTCGATTCTGCTTTGTTTTCTTTCTTCCATATAACATGCCTCCTATAAACATATGTAAATTTATTGTAACATAACTAGATAATTACATGCAAAAAATTAAAGTATTAAGTCCAATCTTGTGATTATTAGTTAATTTAAGTGAAAAATCAAAGAAAAAACAGAGTAAAAACTCTGCTTGTTTCCAAATAAATTATCTGATTATTGATTATTCTTTTTGATTTCTTTTGATAAGATAAAGATTATTACAAACGCAAATGCAATAATGATTGAGTGTAATAAATAAATTCCTTGTAGACTTTCTGTTTTACTATAGAACACTGCTGTAATAAACCCTAAGATAACTCCACCAAGTTTAATCATGATTTGGTAAAAACTTAAAATTGTACTTTTGATATCCGGTGAAATATTCTTATTGATAACGTATATTGCACATGGAATGTAAAAACCAAGGAATAATCCTAGCATAACACTACCAAAATTAATAACCATTGGGTATGAATACATTGTAAAACGTGTTATATAGATTAACATTAAAGTGAATACAGCAATATTTAACATTTTGATTAATCCAAGACGGTCAAATAATTTGTTGAATATTTGCATAAATGACCCTTCAAGAACAATTGAAATAAATCCAACAATCCCAATAACAGCCCCACTAAGACCAACAACATCAGTGTTATAGATAAATTGATACGCATCATCAGCTGATAGAGTACCATAAGTTAAGAATGTGATTAACATGATTAATAAAACTTCGGGCTTAGCTTTGATTTCTTTGATACTTCCAAGATAGTCACTAATAGCATTATCAGTGTATTCGTGTTCTTTAATTGAAAAAATTAAAGCGAATAATAAGATAACTAAAAAACTATTAGCAATTAAAATAATATCATAACCAACTTCACCAAGTGTATAAGAGTTAATAAAATAACTTGTTGCAGCCCCAAATGAACCAAATGAACGAACAGTTGAATATTTATCAATTGTCGTATCACGAAGCACAAGTCCATCAATCTGTGATGTAAGCATAATAAAACTTGCGTAACTTAAAATGTATAAAACAATTAAAGCAATTTTATTTGTTAGAGTAATTAGCCCAACAAAAATTGCAAATGAAACAATTAAGTTGACCATAATAATCTTTTTATTAGATTTAATCCAATCAGATATTACCCCAAATGCAAAAAAGCTAACTAGTAGACAGACAAGTCCAATTGTTGTTAAAAATCCCATTTCAGTAGCAGTAAATCCTTTTTCGTTAATTAAAAACGGCGAAAAGAAAAAGCTAATTGAAACATAAATAAAATAATAGATAAACAATACTAATTTGTGTTTAAACATAAAATATCTCCTTTTTTATAAAACCATTAATACATAGATTATAGCATAAAATAATTATTATACTAAATTTCAGTGCCAAAAGATGGCAAAAGATTAAAACTAATTAATTTAACTGTAATAATTTAAAGAAATAATTTGACTTTCAAAGTACCAAACCCCTATATTATATAAGGAAAAGAAATTAATTATCTACTTTTATGAAAAAGGAATTTGTGATATAATTTAATTGTATATGAAAAGAAAAAGTCGCTAAGTGAATAACGTTTTTTTATAAAGTGTAATTACTTAAGTGCAAAAAAAATGAAAGTTGAAGAAAAAAAGTTAAGAGAAGAGACATTTAAGAGAGGAGATATATGAAGAAATTTACCAGTATTTTATTATTAATGTTGGTTTTATACCCATATGCTGCAGGACTTGAACCAATTGTCCAAGTTACGGCACAGAGTATTAGTAATAATGCTGTTTTAAAACCAGATAATAAGGAATCAGTTGTAAGTGAAACTGAAAGTGAAAATTTGACTGAAAATGAGGTGACAGAAATAGAAGATGATTCAACTATTGATGAGAGTCAAGTTGACGAGAAACCTGTAAACTCTGATTCGGTGCAATCTGAAACACCAGAAGCCGAGACAGAAGTTGAGAAGCCACAAACAGAAGTCGAGAAGCCACAAACAGAAGTTGAAAAACCGCAAACAGAAGCAAAAGCGAAACCGAGGAATGTTTGTGATACAATTATTGCTAGTTCAATGAATTCGGATTTATCTCCTGGAGAGTCAACACAAATATCTGGAGAATTAACAGTCAATCCTGATCCGAATACTGATGGATTAATTAAAGGTGATCGTTGGGAGACAATCACAATTAAGTTGTCTGATAACTTGCGACCACTTGATCCGGTAAGCTTTGTTAATGATACAATTTTAAGTCCAAATTTACTTGCTGAGATGTATGATGAGGAAACAAACACAATTACATTAACAATTGCTGATTATTACGCATTAGGAAAAGGGATTGTTGAACAATTTAATTTCTATGCTGAATTTGTTGGGGCAAGTGATTTAGAGCAAGGAAAAATTACATTTACAGTTAATTCAGTTAATGGTGAAAAATGTGAAAAAGATGTTACATTAACATATCATGATCCAAATACGTGGAATATTGGTAAAAAGCGAATTGAACCAGCCGGAAAATACGTTGTAGTTGGTGATGAAGTTACTTACGAAATAACAGGTAATGCAACAGGGAGTGCTGATGCACCGGAATTAATTCAAATGATTGATACCCTACCAGATGGAGTAGAAATTATTAGTGCTGATGGTGGGAAAGTTAGTGGTAATACAATTACTTGGGATTTAACAACCGAAGAAAAAGCGGCACATCAAGCAAAACGAACAATTACTGTTCGAATAACAGAGGAGTTTCAGGCTGGAGACCAATTAACAAATAATGCTGAAATTAGTGTTGATAATAAGGTGGTTGATTCAGCACAAGTAACAGATACAATATCTGATTCTTCAGTAATTGTTCCTGGAAAAACCCAAAAAGTAGCTCATGCTGGAGAAACAGGAGTTGGTGGAAGTATTGAACCAGGTGGTGAAATTTACTGGTCATTTGAAGATATTAATGTAGATGGAGTGGGAAGTTTAAATAATTATCGTGTTATTGATGAATTTCCTGCCCAAAATATACTTCACTTAAATCAAATTGATTTTGGTACATATGCTGCCCCAAATGAACTTGTTAAAGTGGAAGTTATCTATAACGATGAAAATAAAGCACCACTTGTAATTGATGAAATAACACCTAGTGGTTCAAAAGTCCTTAGTTTTGATGAGGGGGATGATGTTAAAGAAGTTATTTACTACTTTGGCACATTACAATTACCTTTTAATATTACAAATAATGATGTTCCAGGAGTTCATACAACTGTAACAGAAGATATTAATATGATTACTGATCCAAATACGGGAGAAATAATTGATAATATTGAAAATAATGCTCGTTTTGAATTTGATATTGAATTAGAAGAAGGTCAAGGAGAAGGTGAATTTACGTGTCCACCCCCATATCAAGTAAAACCAGATGCTGACCCAAATGATAATAAGATAACTTGTAGTGCCGATGGTGGGGATACAATTGATGTTGCTCCAACTCCTGCTCTTGCCGGAATTGAAAAGAAAATCACATCACAAGGTCCATATTACAAAGGTGATATTGTTGATTATCAAGTCGAAGTATTTACAAATAAAAAATCTTCATCGGCAATAAATCTAACAAACTTTACGGACTTAATTCCAAGTGGTGAAGAATACGTTGATGGAACTTTTAGTATTAATAAAGTTGGTTCATCAGATACGATTAATTATAATGTAAATAACGTGACTCCATTACAAATAGAATTTGCCCAAAATATCAAACTTGAGCCAGGTGAACGAGTAATTTTCACCTATCAAGCCCGCGTTACAAACACAACTTCCGAACAACACATTAATAAAGCATATGTAAACTTAATTGAAGATGTGACATCAAATGGGATTGGTCAGATTGTTCAAGAACCAAGTGATTTTAATGGTAATGGACAAACAGATAAAGTTTTATATGACTATGCAACACATCGTACTAACCCAATTACGGTTACTACAGACAAAACAATTGAAGGTTATAATCGTGATTTCTTACCAGAAACAGTTGTTGATAGTAACGGAAAACCAGTTAGTGGAGAATCAGTTGTTCCTTATGTAATAACAATTACAAACGATAATCAAAGTGGGGTAATTAGCAATCCGCAAATTGTGGATACATTACCAAATGTTGTATCATATATTCCAGCAAGTGAAGAGTATACAACAAACTTAAGTGCAAATCCACCTGTTGTAACAGGAAATGCTAATGATAATAATTCAGCTCAAAAAGTAGTATTTCAATTTAATGGAGACTTGAATCCAGGAGAGTCAATCCAAATTAAATTTGATGCAAAAATCAATGATTATGCACAATTTGGTCGTTTTACCAATAATGTTGAATTAATAAAAGACCCAAATGCTTTTTATACAGATGATAGTGTTTTTAGTGATAAGATAAGTGCAACAGTAACCGGAATTGCCGGACAATCAATCAAAAAAGAAGTAAACTATCACTATACAGAAGCAGGTGAAGCAGTTACTTATACAATAATGATGAATAATACAGGTACTTATAATTTATCTGGTTTAACTCTAAAAGATGATGTACCACGTAGTGATGATGATAGAATTGATCCAGACAAGTCAACTGTCCCAACGGAAATTGTGGATACGAAGTTAATTGGTTTACCAATTGCGATGATTGATGGTGAGCCTGTTGATTCAACGGAAATTGAATACGAGATTTCTTATATTGATGATACTGGTGCTGAGCATATGGAAACGGTTGATACCGGAAGACTGAATGAAATTCAATTAACGTATGGTGCGGATTCAATTAAACAATTACGGATGAATGGAAATAACTATATCTTTAATCCGGGAACGGAAATTGTTATTCGCTATGTTGTTGAAGTTCCAAATGATGCTCAAGGTGATGCTGAATTCTACAATAATGCAAGTTTAACATCAAAAGTTTTAAATGAAAGTAATGTTTCGATTCGTAATATCACATCAACTAGTGCAACAGTAGAAACAATTATTAAGGGCTCAAATCCGGATACGTATAAAATTGGTGATTTTGCCTATTATGATTATAATCATAATGACACATATGATAGTTTAGTTGATAAGCCAGTTGATGGTTTAACGGTTGAGTTATACATGGATGATAATTTTGATGGAACATACGACCCGAATACCGGTAAAATCATTGCTTACTCTTTAACTGATGCAACAGGGAATTATCTATTCCCTGATTTAGAACCCGGAGATTATAAAGTTGATGTAAATAATAAATTACTTGAGCAATACGTTAAAGTAAGCCCTGCAAATGGTTATGAATTCTCGACAAGTGATAAAACAATTTTCCCAGATACAAGTACAGGAGATAAGGGACCAAACTTTAATTATAACATGGACTTTGCACTACAATATGGTTCAGTTGAAGGAATGTATTTCTATGATGGTAACTATAATGATATTGTTGATGGAAATGATAAATCAATTACCAATGTAACACCAGGAATTAATGATACACGCCTTGAAGTTTCACTTGAACGTAAAAGTGGTGGATCTTATGTTGAAATTGACCGCATGACAACAACAAATGGACATTATAAATTTGATACACTGAGTGCCGGAGAATATCGAGTTCGTGCTCAATATAAAGATAATACAGGACCGTATGTTTATACAACCGCAAAAGTTCTTAAGTTTACAATTAGCCCTGGTCAAGAGATAATCGATAAAGATTTTGGTTTAGTTGAACCTGCAGAAATCAAAGGAACAATTTGGGATGATTTTGATATGCAAAAAGACTTGGATGAAGCAGGAATTAAAGATATTGAAATTAATTTGTATCGTGGTTCAAGTTCAAAAGCGTACCAAACACAATCAACAAATTCAGCAGGTAACTTTGATTTTGACCGATTAGTTCCCGGAAAGTATCGCTTAACTTATGCTAAAGGAGCAAATAATGGTTATGTAAATGGTGGGGATAGTGACTTTACTGATGGAGAAACGATAATTTTTGAAATCAAACCAAAAGAAGTAGCAAACTATGATGGTGGTCTTTTTACTTATGCAAAAATTAGTGGTAATTACTATGAAGATGTAAATTATGATTATAGTAAAAACAGTGGTGATCGCTCGGTAACTAACCAAAAGATTCAACTTTTAGATGAAAATTATAATGAAATTGCTTCAGTTCAAACAAATAGTCAAGGTAATTATCAGTTTAATCAAGTTTTACCACGTGAAAATTATAAACTAGCATTTAGTAAGCCAAGTAGTGCCGAGTATATTGATGGATACCGAACAACCGATACGGTAATTGACCAAGGCGGAGGAATCAATATCGCAAAAACTGAAATTGTACCAGGAACTGTGATTTCCGAACAAAACGGTTCATTAGTCTATAAATCAAAAATTAGTGGGATTGCTTTTGAAGACATGAATGGTGATGATTTAAATAATGGTTCGACATATAAAAATGATGGCGTGCTTGCTGGAATTAATGTGACTTTATTTAATAAAGATAATCAAAAGATTGGCGAAGTAACAACTGATAGTGCAGGTTATTATGAATTTAATGATTTATATCCAGGTGACTATCATGTAGAATTTAGTGCAAAATCTGATTATAGTCGTAGCCAAAAGGATCAGGGAAATAACGATGCGATTGATTCTGATGTTAACCAAACCGGAATTAGTGATAAGATTACATTAAAATCAAATGATGGTGGAAAAGTAATTGATGCGGGATACTATCAAAATGCTAATATTAAAGGGATTGCTTATGAAGATAAGAATACTGATGGTAAATATAATAGTGGAGATGGATTATTAACAAACGTAACAGCTAATTTATATTTAAATGGTACAAGTGTTGCTACAACTGTAACAGACAGTGCAGGTGCTTATGCATTTAATGATGTCAAGCCTGGTAATTATCAAGTGAGATTTACAGAAAATACTGGTCTTTATCCAACGAAAAAAGGAAGTGCAAATGTAGTTGGTGATAGTGATATTGATTCAACTGGAAAAACCGCTAGTGTTTTAGTAGTCTCTGGAACGACAGATGATCGTAACTTTGATGGTGGTTACATTGTTCCGGCCTCAATTAGCGGAACGGTCTTTTATGAAACAGAACCAACTGAAGATTTAATGGCAACTTATGATAAAGATATTGACCCAGTAATGGATAATGTTAAATTAACACTAATTGATTTAAGTACTGGTCAAGAAATTATGAGTACAGTTTCAGCGAGCGATGGAACATATGCATTTAACAATTTAATGCCTGGAAATTATCAGGTTATTTCATCAGATGTGTTAGGTTATGATAAATTAACGGTTGCTGGTGGAATTGATGCAAGTGGAAAATCAGAACCAATTACATTAGCATATGGAGCAAATGTAACAAAGGTTGATAATGGTTTATTTAGTGAAAACCTGATTATTGGTGATGTTGTATGGGAAGATACAAATATGAATGGTCTTCAAGAATTATCAGTGGAACCTGGAATCGCTGGAGTTAAGGTTGAACTATATGATGATGAAGATAACTTTATTGCTGAAACAACAACAGATGAGCATGGACATTACGCTTTTGTAATTGAAAATCCCGGAACATATTATTTCAAAGTAATAACTCCACAAGGATATAAGATTACCAAAGCAAATAACGAATCAGCAGGTGAAGAATATGATTCGGATTTAAACGAAAATGGGCTTACTAATGAAACTTTCATTGATGATAATGAAAATTATCATGACTTTGGATTTATTGCTTTATCATCAGTAAGTGGTAATGTCTATCGTGATTTAAATGGAGATGGAAGTTTTAATACCAATGACCGACCATTAAAAGACCAAGAGGTTAAGTTGATTAACTCAGCAACAAAAGCAGTTGTTACAACTTACACTGATGCAAATGGTAATTATAAGTTTAATGGTTTAACTCCAGGAGACTATGAGGTTGATTTTGGTGAGTTAAGTACCCAAGGTAATTGGACAGAAGAAAGTGATGGGAAATTAATCATTTCTTCAACTAATGCTAAACGCCAGGTAAAAGTTGGATACGATGTTGATATCAAAGATGAAAATGCTGGATATGAAAATAATTCTTTAATTGCTGGACATGTTTATGAAGACATTGAAGGAGAAGGACGTTATAATGCGATTAGTGATAATCTTTTAGAAAATATTGAAGTTTCGTTGATTGATAAAACAAATAGTAATCAAATAGTAGCGACAACAAATACTAATGCCTTTGGTTATTACGAATTTAACTTTGAAAATCCAGATAATCATGAATATCAAATTGAATTTAAAATTGCTGGTGTTCAAGTAAGTACAAAAGCAACAGCAGATACTGAGTATGATAATGATACAAATGCTGACTTGACAACAGGTGTTAAGAAAATCACTGATGGAGAAATTAATAAAGTTTCATTTGATGCAGCGATTTACACACCAATTAGTCTAGGAGGTATTACTTATCAAGATATAATATATAGTGGGACATTTGATGAAGGTGATGAATACCTTAAAGATGTAGAAGTAACTTTAATTTTAAATGGGGATGAAGTTGCAACAACAATAACTGATGCAAATGGTAATTATCAATTTGTAAATTTAGCACCTGGAAATTATCAAGTAAAATTTGCTCCAAAAGCAGGAGAAAATTTCAGTAAATCAGGAACTAAAAATACAGCTAAAGATAATGATGCTGATAAAAATGGGTATACAGGTGAATATAAATTAACATCTGGAATGACAAATTATGTTAGTTATGATGCAGCCTATTATGTACCGAGCCAAATTAACGGAACAATTTTCTATGAAACAAAACCATTTTATAATCTATATTCATTCTATGACCCAAATGAGGATGAAGAATTAGCCAATATTGAAATGATTTTATACGATAAAAATGGGCAAGAATTAACACGAACAGCAACAAACGAAGCTGGTTATTACGAATTTACTAATCTTGAACCAAGTACGTATTTTGTTAAAGCAGCATTTATTTGGGGAAAACATTATTTAACTTATCCAGGTGGAATTCACCCAGACCGTAAAACTAATTTAATTGATTTAGTGTATGGACAAATTGAAGATAATGTAAATGGTGGAGTCTTTAATGATTACTTATATATGGGGGATACAGTTTTTGAAGATGAAAATGCCAATGGTATTTTTGATCAAGGTGAAAAAACAATTGCTGGTGTAGAAGTACGTTTATATGAAAATAAAAACTTAATTCAAACAACGACAACTGATAATAACGGAAAATATAAATTTAAAGTTGACAAAGTTGATTTATATCAAGTTGAAGTCGTAGCACCTGAAGGTTATCGTTTTACAACTCAAAATGTTGGGACAGACGAAACAGTTGATTCAGATGTTAATGTTGATGGAATTACGACAGTTGAGCGTTATTATGCCGATAACTATGATCTTGATGCTGGACTTGTTAATTTAGGTTCAATAAGTGGTAATGTCTATCGTGATTTAAATGAAAATGGTAGTTTAGAAGCAACTGACTTTAATACTGAAAGTCATGAAGTAACCCTTTATAATCTTGATACAAATGAAGAGTTAGTGACAAATACTGATGAAAATGGATACTATTTATTTAATGATTTAGAAGCAGGAAAGTATGAAATTCGTTTCACGAGCTCACCAATTGGAAAGTGGCATGAAGCAAGTGATAATGAATTAGTTATCAGTAGTGAAAATGAAGCTGTGAGAACGGTTGAATTAGAAATTAATCAAGACTTAAAAAATCAAAATGCTGGTTATACCGATAACACAATAATTAGTGGTCACATTTATGAAAACATTAATGGAACGGGAATTTATGACCAAGAAAATGACCAAATGCTTGAAGGGGTTGAAGTTGAACTGCTAATTGATGGTGAAGTTTCAAAAACAACAACAACTGATGCAAGTGGGGCGTTTACTTTTAGAGTTGAAATTGTTGGAGATCATACATATGCGACACGAGTTAAGTTGCCAACAGGGTTTGATTATTTTAGTGAACAAGTTGCAAATAGCACGATTTATGATAATGATGCTAATGAAAATGGATTAACTAACGATGTATTAGTAAGTAATGGAACAGAAAATAATGTTGATTTTGATACCGCAGTATATCAAAGTGTTAGCCTTGGTGGAACGGTATTTGAAGATGCAAACTATGATGGTGAATTGACCGCAGGAGAAAATCCGGTTGATACAACAGTAAAATTACTACTTGCTGGTGAAGTAATTACAGAAACAAAAACAAATGGTGAAGGAAAGTATGAATTCACTAATTTAAAACCGGGAACGTACCAAGTTCAAGTAATAGGTTCAGAAAATAATGTATTTAGTAGTCCTGGTTCAATCCATACTCAAACTGGTAGTGATGTTGATGAAAATGGATTTAGTCCCGAAGTTACACTTGTTAGTGGTGATGTGAATTACGTTGATTATGATGCGGGAACATACCAATTATCAACAATCTCAGGTTATGTCTATCGTGATGTTAATAAAGATCAGAACCGAAACCAAGAGGATAAAGCAACAATAAACCATGAAGTAACATTAATCAATCAAGAAACAAATGAAGAGTTGAAAGTCCAAACAGATACTCAAGGATATTATGAGTTTAAAGCTTTAAAATCTGGAACATATCAACTAAACTTCAACACACCTGAACTAGGAAATTGGATTGAAAATAGTGATAATGAGTTAATAATTACTGAAGATACTGCAACAAGAAACGTAAACCTTGAATATGCAACGGATATTGTAAATCAGGATGCCGGATATGTAGTTTCAACATTTATTTCAGGTTATGCATATGAAAATATCAAAGCAGATGGAATTTACAACCAAACTACAGATAAAATGTTAAAAGATGTAGAAGTAATTCTTTATGAAAATAATCAGGAATTAGCAAGAACAACAACAGATAGCGATGGTTATTATGAATTTAACATTGATCCAGTTACAAGTAAAGAATATTATGTTCAGTTCAAAGCAGATAACAAATATTTGGCAGCTACACCGCAAAATAATCATGTCAGTTATGATAATGATATGAACGAAGAATTTATGACAAAGAAAGTCAAAGTTACAAGTGAAGTTGATAATCAGGTTGATTTTGATGGAGCATTTTACGTTCCAGCAGCAATCGGTGGATATATTTATAATGATTTAAATGAAAATAGTCAAAAGAATAAAACTGAAAAATTCTTATCAGGAGTAGAAATTAGTTTATATCAAGAAAATAAATTAATTAAAACAACAAAAACTGATATTAATGGTTTTTATGAATTTACTAACTTAAAACCAGGAAAATATATAATTGAAATTAATCATGAAGAGTACTTAGTTTCTAAAATTAGTGCATCGGAAGATAATTACGGAAGTGATTTTGACCCGAAAACTTTTAAAATTACCAAAGAACTTATTAGTGGTGAAGAAGATTATATTGATTTTGATGGTGGTTTATCAATTGAGATTGATGAAGAAGATAATGGTAATAATAACAACAATAATAACGGTAATAATAACAATGATAATAATAATCAAGTAGATAATGATAAGGAAGATAAAGATAATAATATCATTATTGATATTCTTGAAAATACAGGAAAAACATATGTAATTAGATACATCTTATCAGGGTTAATACTAATCATTGTTATTGTGTTAATTCGTCGTCGTTATTATTCAAGTAAATAACTTTTTAAATAAACCAAGTACTAATTGTATGCGGTTTATTTTTTTAGAAATAGACTTTATCGAACAAAATTAGTCTAAATAAATCCGTGACATTTGTTATAATAAGACTTGTAGTAAGTCATTAAACTTACACACGGGAGTTTATAAAATGGAATATTTAATTGATATCGATAATAATGCAATCCGAATTAAACAGGGTGAAGGGTTTATCAGAAGTGTTAATGAAAGTGAATTTTATCGTTTTTTAATGGAATCACGCGATAAGCAAATTTATTTGTGTTCTGATAATGAGAAAATTAATAAACATGTGCGTCAAAATTATATAAATGTTAAAATATTAGATTCAAACATCTATCATGAGATTTTACCAGTTGTTAATCAAGATATTTTGGATAAAAAACCACAACAGATTATGGCAGCAAACGCTGTTTTTCATGAATATGGTACTGATGTAATTGTGGTTGACTTTGAAAATATTATGACAATTGATACTTATAATCAACAACAGTATGTTAGTGGTGTAATCTATCCGGGTTTAGAAATGCACTTTAAAGAAATAAATGAATGTGGGCATAAGGATATAAAATTTAATGAAATTAATAATGAGTCGGTAATCTCAACGGCAAATCAAATTGGTAAAGGAGTAGTTAATGGTTATATTGGCGCAATTAAAACATTAATTGATGGTGAATTACAAAATTATCCATGGATTATGGATGTTGTATTTACAGGGCGTCGTGTTAACAATTTTATTGACCACTTAAATGAACAAAATGATAGTATTAATTTTACGTACGTATACGATCAGAACTTGACATTTAAAGGGATGCAGTATTATGTAGAGTCTTTAAAAAATCGCAAGATTTAATTGATTATCGAGTAGATATTATCTAATGTCAGGCGTAATATTAAAGGAAAATTATGATATAATATAATAAAAGGAGGAGAAATGAACAAAGTAAAATTAGTGAAATTAGATTTTCATCAAATGACAAAATTGTTTAATGAAAAAGAACTGGTAGACTTTAAATGTGCGAAAAATGCGTTTAATTTTGATTTTTTCAAACAAATGGGATTTGAATTAGACATGGAAAATACAAATCTATATAGTATGTATGTTATTTATTGTCCTACGGATGAATTAGTAATCGGGGTGGTTGCATTTAAAAAACGTAAAGATGATGAATTAGAAATTGTATATATGCTTGATGAAAAATATCGTCAAAAGGGATATACAAAACTTGCTGTGGGAAAAGCACTAAAAGAAATAAAAGAAGAAAAAATTATTAATAAGATTGTTGCATACGTTCCAAAGGATGCAAAACGTTCGACAATCTTAACAGAAAATCAATTTGAAGTATCAAATGAATTTGAAAAATTCATTGAGTGGCAGTTGTTAAATGGATTTTACTAAAATTCACATAATTAACACACGAAATATTGTTAAAAGCTACACTAAAATGAAATAAACAGAGTATAATAACCATGTATTTTAGCAAATACATGCAAGCAAAACTTTATTTTGCTTCTCTTTTCAAGAACAATGAACTTTAAAAAGCCAAAATCCTATTATTAAGTAGGATTTTTTTTTATTGTATGTTATAATCTAAGTGACACACTTTGTGTTAAATGGAGGTTTGATGAAATTAAAAAGAATTACACTAGTTTTATTTATGTTTTTGGCAGTTTTTGGAACAATTTTTGATTTACACATTAATCAATTTGTTGAAGGATGGCTTCCAAGATTTAGCCGTCTTTTTGAAATAGTTGGTGAAATTCCAGTAATGATGGTAATTTCACTATCGTTTGCAATTTTAAGTGCAACAAGAGCAAAAGATAATAAAGTTAAGAGTTATCTAGTTTTAATAGTAACATCAATCTTAGGAACGTTATTTTCAGTGCTTTGCACGATTATGGTTTTAGGTTATATGGCCAAAGAAGCAACTGTTGGTAATTCTCATGGTGCGCTTGGTGATGGTCAAGTCTATGTAGCAATATTCTTAGGACTTTTAACATACATTATTTTGTACTGGATGGCAAAGCAAGTGAATCCAGCGAATTATCGCTATTATCGTCGAATTGCATATTTGGGTATCACATTTAGTTTAGTAGTAGTCTTTGCAGTAAATGGTGTGAAATATATTTGGGGAAGGCCACGTTATTGGTCGGTTATTTCTGGAGCAAGCAGTTTTAAAGCATGGTATCAAATTAGTGGGCCAGCTGCCTCAAATGAATATATGTCATTTGTTTCGGGTCATACAGCCAATGCTTTTACAATGATTTATTTTTCATTATTAGCATATAAAAATCTTAAGTTGAAAAATCAACTATATAGCCTAGGAATCATCTGGGGACTAGCAGTTGCTGCATCACGTCTATTCATTTTACAGCACTTTATGACCGATGTTGTCTTTAGTGGAATTATCGTAATTTTATTGTTTGAATTACTACTTCGTGTTTATCGCCTTGATAGTTTTTTAAATAATGAATAATTAGTCTAGGAAGGACAAAATCAAGTGTTATAATGTGCATGTACATATCCCATGTACCGATGTAAATATTCATTTAGCCGTAATTTTAAGTTTAATTGATATTTTACAAACATTATAGAATATAAATAAAAGGTAGATGTAATCTACCTTTTTTAATGAATACTGATTATTTCTTCTTAAACATTCCGTATAAAACAAAACCAATTAAGAGTAGTGAAATAACAAGTAAAAGTTGATTTAGAGGGATGTTAAGTGTATTAACAATCCCAATACTAATCATTACTTCAATTATAAGAGCCGGAATTTTTCCAAGGGTTGAACTAATTGAAAAGTCAAGTAGTGATACTTCTCCAATTGCACTAGCGTAAGTTACAATTCCACTTGGCATATATGGAAGTAAGCGAAATGAGAAGATTAACCGACGTGCTTCTTTACCAGTGGCATTGATAATTTTTTGGGTAACTTTATGTTTATTAACTAAATCTTCACTCATTTTCTTAAAACCATTACGGTAAAGAATAAATGAAATTATTCCCCCAACGGCTTCACCAATGATGGAAACAACAAGACCTCCAAGTGGACCGAAAATAGCAATATTAGCAATTGTGATAAAGATACTAGGGAGTAGACCTAGCACAGCAATTACAATATTAACAATGATACTAATGAAAAAGGCAAGGAAAATATTATTTTCCATAATTGATATTAAAATATTTGAGGCATCCATACACTTCCTTTCAGTATTTAAATTATAAAGTAAATTTTATTTATTGTGTTAATAAAATGAAAAATTAGTTGTGATTATAGTTTTTTAAGCGTATTTAGAATGGATGCAAATAAAATTTATTATAATAGGATAAAATAAAAATTAAAATGTATCTTTTTTTTATATATTTGTTAAAATATATGTAGTGGAGGAATAATGAACTTTAAAATTGCATGGTTATACTATGATTTACTCGAACTCTATGGGGATCGAGGAAATATTAAAGTATTAGAGAAGGTACTAAAGGATAATGGAATAAGTGTTGAAATTGATCAAATTACATTAGGAGATACAACTGATATAAGTAATCACGATATTCTCTTTTTAGGTGGTGGAAGTGATAGTGCGCAAAGACTACTTTATGAAGACTTATTATCACGCAAAGAGCAAATAGTTAAGGCGATGGAAAGTGGTGCATTTGTCCTAACTATTTGTGGTGGATATCAGATGTTTGGTCAGTATTATCGTGATGCATCAGCTCAGAAAATAAAAGGATTAGAAATTTTTGATTATTATACTGAGGGTGGAACTGAACGTTGTATTGGAAATGTAATTGCCAAAACGAAGATTGGTGATGAAGAAATAACATTAGTTGGTTTTGAAAATCATGGTGGACAAACTAAAAATGTCAAAAATCCATTTGCAAAAATAGTTTCTGGAAACGGAAATGAGTTTTCTTCTGAATATGAAGGATGTTTTGAAGAGAATTTTATTGGAACATATTTACATGGTCCGCTCCTGCCGAAAAATCCAGAAATTGCAAAGTATATAATTGAATATGTGTTAGAAAAGAAATATAAGAAAAAACAAGAAATTAATATTACTAATTTACGCTTTTATCAAGAAGCCAAAGATGTAGTAATTAAAAGGGGTTAATAATGTTAGATGTGTTTTCAAAACAAATACAAAATAAATTAGATGATATCGGACGAAAAAAGAATTTAACTAGTGAAGAACTTCGTACATCATTAAGAGAAATCCGCTTAATTTTGTTAGAAGCAGATGTTAACTATAAGGTTGCAAAAGAATTTTGTAAATCAGTAGAAAAGCGTGCTGAAACAGAAGAAGTATTAAAAGGACTTAATGCTGGAGAACAAGTTACGAAAATAGTTAAAGATGAAATGGTAGCATTACTTGAAGGTGATAACTCACTTAATTTGTCAAATAACAATATAATTATGATGGTTGGTCTTCAGGGGAGTGGTAAAACGACTTCAACTGGTAAAATCGCTAATTATTTACGTAAGAAAAAAACTAAGAAAAACCCACTGCTAGTAGCATGTGATGTTTATCGTCCAGCAGCAATTGATCAGTTAAAGACTTTAGGTAAACAACTGGGAATAGCTGTTTATAGCGAAGATAGTAAAGATGTGGTTAAGATTGCAGAAAATGCTGTTGCATATGCAAAGGAACATAATCATGATTTAATTATTTTTGATACTGCTGGTCGTATGCACGTGGATACGGAAATGATGGAAGAGGTTAATCAGTTACAAAACAAATTTATGCCAACTGAAACACTACTTGTAATTGATGGTTCAATCGGACAAATGGCTGTTGATATTGCAAATGAATTTAGAAATTATGTGAATGTAACGGGTCTTGTTTTTACCAAAATGGATAGTGATACACGTGGTGGTGCGGTATTTTCAGTTAAGAAAGTAACGGATATTGACATTAAGTTTTTGGGTGTTAGTGAAAAGATGGATGGACTAGAAGAGTTTAATCCAGACCGTGTTGTGGGAAGAATCCTTGGACAAGGTGATATGCTTGGACTAATTGAAAAAGCTGAAATGTTTGCTGAGGAAAACGATACAGAAGCAATGGCAAATAAAATGCTTGAAGGAAAATTTGATTTAGAAGATTTCTTAAAGCAAATGAAGATGTTAAAGAAAATGGGTGGAATGAGTTCAATTTTATCAATGCTACCTGGAGTTAAAAACAAGATTGATACTTCAATGGTTGATGAAAAAGAATTTATTCGTTTCCAAGCAATTATTGAATCAATGACCCCTCAAGAACGAGCAAAACCGGTAATTTTAAATGCTTCTCGCCGTCGACGAATTGCAGCTGGTAGTGGAACGAGGGTGCAAGATGTAAATAAATTAATTAAGGGTTATGAGCAAAGTCGTAAGATGATGAAACAAATGAAAAATATGGATATGAACAAATTAGGGAATTTATTTAAGTAAGAGTTAACGTGTAAGAAAAATAAAAGAAGAAGGAATATAATGGTTGAAATTAAAAGATTAGTGAGTAATTATAATTTGACGCCTAAGCGACAAGAAAAGCACAGTATATTGTTAGATAAAGCATATAAGTATGTTGTAGAAGAAGGAAACTATAAAAATTCATTTGCAAATATTGCCGAAGGAATGGAAGTAGAACGTAGAACATTATACAGATACTTTAAAAATCGTGAAATATTATTGGCAGAATTGTATGTAGTTGATTTGGTATGGCGAAAAAAACAAGTATACAGAAAGTTAAATGAGATTAATACAACAACTAAGTTGTCATCAATCGAGAAGTTTTATGTAATGCTAGAAATGCATTTAGATCATTTAATTGAATTAGAAAGTGAAGTGAATACCACTCAATTTCAAAAATATGTTGAAAGAAATATGGTTTCTTCAGAAATAAATGATGAAATTAAGAACTATTTAAATACGGAAGAGCCATGGTATTATAGTGAAGTTATGACAAGTTTAAAGGCGGACGACTATTTGGTGCATTCGATTAACGGAGAAACGTATGCAAAAGTAGTGGAACAATTAATCGAATCATACTTTTATACAATCAATTTGAAGAATAAAATCAATGATAATTATCGTTTTCAAAATTTAAAGGAATTAGTTGCAATTATGAAATTAACGGTTCTGAAAAAACATTAAACATAGTCAATTTAACAACTAAAGGGTTAGCATTAATAGTGCTAATCCTTTTTATATGTTAAAATAAAGATTGTAAAAGAGAGGGGAAAAATGAAATTAGGAATAGTTGGAACATCATTTATTACAAAAGAGGTACTGGATACGATTGCAAACGTAGATAAGCTTAATATAGAACCATATGCAATTTATTCACGTCAGCAAAAAACAGCAGATGATTACCAAAATGAACATGGTCTTAAAATGGCGTATAGTGATTATGAGGAATTTTTAAAGTCAGATATTGATGCGGTGTATATCGCAACACCAAATAGTCTGCATTACCCACAAGCACTTAAAGCTTTAAAGGCGAAAAAGCATGTGTTATTGGAAAAACCGATGGCACTTGATCCTGAACACATTACGGAATTATTTAAAGTAGCACGAGAAAATAATGTTGTATTAATGGAGGCAATGATTTCTCTTGCAAAAAGTACACTCCATCAATTAAAAGCTTATCTTTCGAAAAAAGAGGTGATGTTAGTTGATTTTCATTTTGCTAAACAGTCACGCCACTATGAGGCATATAAAAGTGGAGCAAAAATAAATGTTTTTACTAAGGAATTTGGTGGTGGAGCAATAAATGATTTAGGAATATATTGCTTATATCCGATAAATTACTTATTTGGTAAGCCCCAAAAGCTATTAAGTTTGCAAAATTTAAGCCGTGATTTTGCAGATGAAAGCACGGTTGTAATTGGTAAGGTTGATAAAATATTAATGACAATTACAACAAGTAAGGTAGTATTGAAGAAGGCAGTATCAACAATAACTTGTAGTGATTGTATTATTAAAATTCCTAATTTGGCAGAATTTAGTCAGGTAATTGTTGAAGATTATAATGGTAATGTAATTACAAAATTTACGACTGATAGTATGCGAATGGAAGATGAATTAGTTCACTTTCAAGAACTTGTAAATAGTAATGAACTAATATCAAAATTGTATACAGAAGCACTGGCAACCACTGTATGTGAACAATTACAAGGAATTAATCATAATGATTAAAAGGGCGAAAAAATGAGTAAATCAAAATTAGAAGCTAAAAAACAGAAAAAAATGAAAAACTATCTTCTTATACTAAGTATAATAATATTATTATTAATTTTAATGGCTAATTATTACGAAAATGCGTCATTACGTTCGTGCATCAGAGAAGTAGAAAACAATGAAGCAAATCTTTCACGCGAAAAGGCAAATGAAATTTGTCAAAAAATATCGGAATTAAATTCAATATAAAAATTGTTAATATTAAATAAAAAGTTGATTTTACTAAAATACAAAATCAATTTTTTTAAATTCAATAGTAACTAAATTTAAGTATTGTTTTAACGTGTAGAGTAAACAAGTTTACGCAAAGGCTTTATTTAAAGTGCTTTTGTGTGGCAAAGACTAAAAAATGTAATGGAAAATGGTACGTTTTCAGAAGAAATGTGCAAAAATTTTTATTTATAATAATTATAAAACATTTTGTTGCAGTTCCTTAAAACCTTTGTTTAAGGGGGTTTATATTATGAATATAACAATTTTTAATATAAAACATTATTACTAAAGGTTATCCATAATGTAAACCCTTAATCACTTTAAATTATATGTGTTAAAAAAATTTACAAAAGACTAACACTTTTTATATTTTGGGTTTATAATAGAAGTGTAGTAAAAAATATATTATAAAAAATGTGAAAGGAATGATTCAGATGAAAAAATTAAAAAGTTTATTCATTTTAGTATTTGTATTTAGTTTATCAGTAGGTAGTTTACCGTTAAACGCAGAAGTAGCAACAACAACAACTCCAGCCGTGACTACAACGGACTCAGATGTAGTTTTTGAGAGTGGAGATTTAGATTTAACATTGGTTCCAGCCCTAAAATTTGGAACTCACAAAATTAGTGAGGCAACAGAATTTGCATTAGAAACTCCTGATGCTCAAGTACACGTTACTGATTACCGTGGTACAGGATTAGGATGGAATTTAACTGCGAAGTTAGGTACATTCACTTCTCCAAAAGGTGAAACATTAGAAGGTGCTTACATTAGTAGTAAAGGGTTAACTCCAAGTACAAATCTTGGAAATACAAGTGGTACTCCACTTGTAGGTAATGATTTAACAATCGTTTCTGGTGGGTCAGCTGTAAATATTATTCAAGCAGGAGAAGATCAAGGTGCAGGTGTATGGACATTATTATTTGATGGTGCAAACACAAAATTAAACACGTTTGCTGGTACATCTGATACTGGAAAAGCAACTGCAGTAATGACTTGGACTTTATCAGTATTACCATAATAATTAAATAAACAAAATCATAAAATGAAAGGTTAATTATAATCATGGAAAGAAACATTAAGGAACAGAAATATTTTATGATTCTAATAGCGCTTCTAGTAAGCGCTTTTGTTATCGCAAATATTACAACGCTTGGAGCAACACAAAATTCGGGAGCAAAGTTCTTTGTTGAAGCTATAATTCCAGATAATCAAATTAATCCTGAGAATGGATATTTTGATTTAATGATGAAACCAAGTCAAAAACAAGTTTTGGAAGTTAAAGTAATCAACAAAAGTAAGGAATCGTTAGAAATTACTGCAGAGGCAATAACTGCTTCAACAAATAGTAATGGAGTAGTAGAGTATACTGTTCCAGGAATAATTGATGAAGATATGCCACTTGCGTTTTCTAATATTTCAAGGGTACTTACACCAACAATTAATTTAAAACCAGAAGAAGAGAAAATAGTACAAATTGAACTATCAATGCCAGCAGAGGAATATGATGGAATTGTTTTAGGTGGTTTGTCATTTACTGAAGTAATAGATGAAGAGAATTTGAATTATGAAAATACAATTATTAATCAATTTAATTATGTAATTGGTGTTAAATTAAAAGAAACAGATAAAGAAGTATCAGCGGATTTTAAACTTGTTTCAGCTGAGTCAAAACTTGCGGATTCGATTCCAGCAATCGTTGTAAATTTAAAAAATACAGAATCACAATTAATTAAAGGATTAACAGCAGAAATGAAAATATATAAGGACAAAGAAAAGACAAAATTAATTTATGATTACAAAATTGATAATGTCGGTGTTGCTCCGAATTCAGTATTTCCATTTACTTATTATCAAACTGAACAAGCACTTCCTTCAGGAAATTATACAGGAGAAGTTACGCTTTCTAGTGTTGATAAAAAGTGGGATTTTGATTTTAATTTTGATGTTGATAATGGTAGTTATAGTAATTCTGATGATAAAACAGATATTTTTGTATCTTTCTATGAAGATGAAAAAACCAAGTATTATGTATTAGAAGCACTAATAATAGTATTAATTTTAATAGTATTATATATTATGTATAAAAGAAGAAAAAACAATAATTAATTTCTAACACACAAACTCAAGAGGGTATTCAGATGAATACCCTTTTTAAATATAATAAGTAAACTGAATAGTGATAGAACAAATATGAGGGGGAGTAATGAATAAGGTAATTATAATTGGATGTCCTGGTTCAGGAAAAAGTACTTTTGCAAGAAAATTAAGTTCAAAAATAAAAATCCCTGTATATCATATGGATATGCTTTGGCATAAGAAGGATAAAACGACTATAACAAAGGCAGAATTGGAAGCTAAACTTACAACAATAATGAAGAAAGAAAAATGGATTATAGATGGTAATTATTTTGATACGATGAAAAAACGAGTAGAGATGTGTGATACAATTATTTTTCTTGATTATCCAGTTGAGTTATGTCTTGAAAGTGTTAAAAAGCGAATTGGGAATAAGCGAGAAGATATTCCCTGGATTGAAGAAGAGTTTGATCCAGAGTTTAAGGAATGGATTAAAACATTTCCCACAAAGATAAAACCACGAATAATGGAACTACTATCAGAATATAGGGATAGAAAAAAGATAGTAATTTTCAAGTCAAGAAATGATAGTGAACAGTATTTAAAAGGCATTTAATATGAAATCAGGAATTCAAGAAAGTTAAATATGTTATAATAAATTTAATAGAAGGTGGTTGAAATGAAGCAATTAGAACTAGTAGTAATAACAGCATTAGCAGTAATAACATTTTATGAAATGTATTATTTCTTGGTTAATAAAAAGGTTATTTATACGAAAAAGAAAATAAAATCAGCTAAAGTAAAGTCAATCGTTTTTGCTTTGATGGTGAGTTCTTTACTAATAATTTTTATGCACATAATGATAAGTGGAACTAACTCGTTCGATTTACAGATGTTTGCAAGAGCAGTATCATTTTATGGTATAAATCACCTGATAAGTTGGTTATTAATTTACTATAGTGAAAAAGGGATTATAAAATATTAAAGTTTAAAGGTGAGTGAAGGGAAATATTGTGAGTGTTGAAAAAGAAGAAATAAAATATCCAGAATTAAAAGATAATTTAAAAAAGGATGATGTAGAAATAACCGGTAGGACAAGAGAGTTATTAGATAAATTTTTAGCAGAAAAAAATGTGTATTCTAATGTTGGTGTAATAGGAGATTTTGGAACAGGTAAGAGTAGTGTTATCAGTTCATATTTTAAAGATCAAGTTCAAATTAAGCCGATATATTTAAGTATTCCACATTTTAATAGTGAAGGAAATATTAAAAGAAAAAATGAAGAAAAAACAGCAAGTGAAATTAGAAAAATAATAGTATATCTATTGATTGAAAATATAAAAAAATATAAAGATAATAATTGGCGCAAACTACATCATAGTTATGTAATGAAGTGGAAGATAAGAAATATTGAAGAAATGATAAATGAGCAAGTGTTATTAGTAAAAGAATGGAAAACCCTTGAGATAATATCATTGATATTATCAATATTTGTGACATATTTTATGTTTAATCAAAATTATGTATCTGGAAATATTTTCTATAATATATTGCTAACCTTATTATTTATTCCGTTTCACCAATTTATAAGACGGCTGGTAATGTTTTTATTTAAAGGGAATATAAAAAGATTTAGTTTCGGTAATTTAAATTTAGAAAACAAAGAGAATCAGACATTTTTGGATCAAGATACAAATACCATATTAAGTATTCTATCAGTATATGAAAAGCACATTAAAAATAAAAAAATTGTTTTAGTAATTGAGGATTTAGATAGATATGAAAACAAAGTTATTTTTGAAGAGTTATATCAAATAAGTAATATAAAAGAGAATATTACATTTTTATACCTTGTCCAAAATAGTCAATTTAATAATGAGAACATTTCAAAATACTTTGATGGTATCGTTGATATTCACTCGGCAAAAGATACTTTATATTTAGAGGATTTAATGTTAAAAGAATGTAAGGAAGAAATTGATGCAAATTTAGTTGTTACAATCTCACCATATATAAATGATATTCGACAATATAATAGAATTTATAATCGATATTTTCTAATGAAAGA
>CAZFWW010000005.1:0-1716 GCA_964522645.1 uncultured Mycoplasmatales bacterium | reverse complement strand
ATAAAAAAGAGATATTTAACTGAATGTTGGGATATATATTTAACACAAAATGAATTTAAAAATGAAATTGAAAAAAGTCGTAGAGAATATAGATATAATAATCGAAAAAGAAATAATATGTTAGTAAATGAATCAATAATTGGTCAATCAGAAGTTGAGAACAAAGAATTTGTAAGTTTATTTCATATCGTAGATTTTCAAATGAGAAAAGAGTTAATAAACAAATCGCTAATTGAATTCTTTTGGAATAATAGTAGTGAATTTTCAGAACAATTAAAGAGGATACATATTAACGTCAATGAAAACATTGATGATGACCTAGTTAAAAACGTAATAAATGAATGTTTAACTAATTTATTTAACTCCCTAGATAATGAGAAAAAGTATATACAATTTATTGAAAAACATAATTTTATAAATTACTTACAAAAAGAATTCATAGAAATATTACTTTTAATTTCCGAAGAAAAAGATAATAAAGAACTTAAAAATAAAATTGTAAATATCTTATTTTATTGCAGAATAAAATCAAAAATAGATAAACAGGCTACAAAATATATTATAGATAATATCAACTTACTTAATGAAAGTAATACTAAACTAGATATATTTGCAGATAAAGTAATTAATGAAGATAGCAACATTGTGGATAACATAAAAAAATTTATTTTGGAAGCTAAAATACCATTAACTAGTAAAAAAGAAGAGTTTTCTAAAACTGATTGTTATGTTTTAAATTTGGAAAACATAGTATATTTAATCAATAATAATATTATTTCTCAACGCATTATAAATTATTTACAAGATAATATTATTCCAAATGAAGAGTTGGAAACAGTAAATGAATATCTTGATGATAATTATGAGTTAATATCGGAAAATTATCTTGATTATGAAGGTGTTCTTAAAAAATACTTATCTAAAGTTCAGAAATTAGAAAGATATAATGATAAGGATAAAGAGTTATTAAAAGAATTAATAGATGAAGATAAATATGAATTAAATTTAGAAAATATCCAATATTTAAAAAATAATCAATACTATCAAGAATTATATAATATTTTTAAAAATTATCCAGATAAATTATTTAACATATATAGAAAAGGTTCTTCATTAACAGAATTATTTACAGAAATACATAAGAATAACTTTGATGAAGAAGATAAGATTCTAAGAAAATTTATAGAAAAGTTTATTTTAAATGATTATATGGTTAATTATTTGTTGGAAAATAATCATGAATTATTTAATAAATATATAATGAGTAATGAACATAAATTACTTGATTTTGTCCAAAATAATGAAAATATTGATAAAAATACTGTTGTGCGAAATATACTTTTAAATGTTGAACTTAATGTAGATATTGCCAAAAGTTTTATTGATATATTTCCGCAATATTTATCAACAGATTTTACGGAGGAATTAAATCTGTATATTTTAAATAATAGTAATTGTGATTATAGAGAAATTAAAGATTATATTGATGGAAGTGATAATATAAATAAAGAGTTTTATGAGGCGTTATTAAATTTAAATCCAGAAACATTCTTTGAAGAAAATGAGCTGAATCACAAGTTTGTGTTTGCAGTTTCAGGACGTGGAAAAAATGTCAAAATACTAGATAGATATAAATTAAAAATAAATCAAATTGATTTAGTAAATGAAATAATTGAAAAAGCAAAAGAGATGGAGTTAATTTCATCATACGAATTT
>CAZFWW010000004.1:0-37961 GCA_964522645.1 uncultured Mycoplasmatales bacterium | reverse complement strand
AAGAAAATATTAAGATAGAGAAGATAGTATTATACTATCTTTTTTAAATAGGAGACAAAATGGAAGTAATTAAAATCACCCCACGTGGATATTGTCATGGTGTTGTCCATGCCCTTAATTTAGTATCACAAACATTAGCTGATGAAACAACGCCGCAACCAATTTATATATTAGGTCAAATTGTGCACAACCAAAATGTTACAAAAGCATTTAAAGAAGCAGGAGCAACAACACTTGATGGGAAAAACCGTGAAGAAATTCTTGATAAAGTTAATCAAGGAACAGTGATTATTACGGCACATGGAATAAACCCAAATTTAATTACAAAAGCTCTAGAACGAGGTTTAAATGTGGTTGATGCAACATGTAGTGATGTATATCGCACACATCATGTAATTACTCAAAAAATAGCAGAAGGCTATAAAGTTTTATACATTGGAAAAGCAGGTCATCCCGAACCTGAAGGAGCAATTGGAATTGATCCAGAATCAATTTACTTAATTGCAAACGAAACTGATTTGGAAAAACTTGATGTTAATTTTGACAAGGTCTGCATTACTAACCAGACAACTATGAGCATGTGGGATACAGAGGATTTAATGAATAAAGCAAAAGCAAAATATCCGCACATTGAAATTATTAATGAAATTTGTTTAGCAACACAACAACGTCAAGAGGCAGTTTTAGAAATGGCAAAGGCTGCCGACATCACAATTGTGGTTGGTGATCCAAAATCAAACAATACAAACCGCTTAGTTCAGATTTCTGAAGAAATGGCAGGAACACCTGCATATCGTATTAATAATATCGAAGATATTGATATTAATTGGCTTCTAGATAGTAAAGTAAATAAGGTGGCAATTACTTCCGGAGCAAGTACGCCAACAATAATTACTAAAGAAGCAATTGAATTTGTGGAAGCATTTGATAAGAATGATGAGAAAACATGGGATAATACATCAAAATTTGATTTGAAGCGAATTGTTCCACGACTACGTAAGTCAAGAAAATAATTAATTACTGACTAATGACAAAAGACTACTATTAAGTAGTCTTTTATTTTTGGAATGTATAGTGGGGTTTATCTAATAATAAATAACGATCCAACGTTTGACACAAACTGTGTCTGGTGTTATAATATAGATATAAAGAAAGTTGTGAAAGGATAAATGTGAAAAAGTTAAGAGTTTTTTTAATCATCATAATAACATTATTAATAATATTTGGGATTTTTGCAAGTTACATGTTAAATAAAATGAAGGCACAAATGGAAAATACAGATCCGGGATATTGGGAAAAGGATGTTGTTAAATTAATTGAAGCAAATCCGAAAAGAGATGTTGATATTGTAATTTATGGTTCATCATCACCGAGAATGTGGCCAAATTATCAAGAGGACTTTGCCAAATATGAAGTTGTTAATACAAGTTTTGGTGGCTCAAAAGTTTATGATAATGAATATTATTATCAGGATTTAGTAAAAATATATAACCCAGAAGTTTTAATTTATTGGGGTGGAACAAATAATATTAATGGTGGAGATAAAACAATGAGTGGTGCAGATACATATGCTCAATTTCTAAAGTTATATGAATTGGTAAGGAATGATGGAATTGAACTCATATTTATTCCCATAAACCCAACAAAAGCTCGTATGTCGGTATGGGATGATGCAATGGAGTATAATAACTTAGTGAAAGATTTTGCTGCACAAACACCGGGATTAACATACGTTGACATAGATGGGAAATTGAGTGGAAAATCTGAAATTTATAATGCAGATTACTTATCATTTGATGGATTACATTTAAATGATGAAGGGTATCAAATTGTTAAAAATTTAGTTATTCCAATTGTTGAGTCAATTAATAATCAAGAATAAAAGCAATTTAATTAAAAGAAAAATGATTAGAAAAATCTAATCATTTTTTTGAGGAAAAGTAAGAAACTTTAAAATTTTGACATTTTTTCCAATATCTGTTGTTTGTGGGCAAATGTGGTCTGAATATAGTTTTTAAAATAAACCAAAAACGTTAAAAGTAATTATTTTCATTAGTGAAAAAAATAAAAAAACAAATCCCAAAATAAAAATAAAGTCTTGACAACATGCAAATATTATTGTAAAATGAAATAGATTTGAAGAAAAAATTATTTTTTTAAAGATATAGTTTGAACTTCAAAGTATTTTACAAATGAGGAGAAAAATGAACACAGAAACTAAAGTAAAAGAAATAATTTGTGATTTATTAGGTGTTGAAGAAGCAGAAGTAACACCAACAACAAACTTAAAGGAAGAGTTACAAATGGATTCAATCGATTTTGCTGATATTGTAATGCAAATTGAAGATGAATTTGATATTGAAGCAGATGAAGAAAAAATGGCATCAATTGTAACGCTTGAAGATATCGTTAAATATATCGACTCTGAAAAATAAGTTAAGGAGAATTTATGAAGATAAGTAAAGAAGAAATTGATTTACTTGCGCATTCATTAAAGGAACATAACTTAAGTGGTATTGAATATAGTGACAATGATTTTTCACTAAAATTAACTGATAATGGGGTAAATAATCATGCTCCATTTTTTTTGAACAATAATAAGTTTGACAGTCAAACTAAAAATGAAGAACCACAATTAAGTAATGAAAACCCTGAATTAGCAGTAGAATCATCAGAAGTAAAAGGAACAAAAGTAAAAAGTCCAATAGTTGGAAATTATTATAATACAAAGAAACCAGGTGAACCACCATTCATTAAAGTTGGTGATAAGATTCAAGCCGGTGATGTTGTAGCAATTATTGAAGCGATGAAAGTTATGAATGAAGTAAAATCACCAGTTAGTGGAATAGTAAGAGAACTATTAATTGAAAACGGTGAATTTGTTGATACAATGACAGAAATCATGACAATTGAAGAGGAGTAACATGAGAATACTAGTTGCCAATCGTGGTGAAATAGCCCTAAGAATAATAAGAACCATAAGAGAAATGGGTTATGAAAGTGTTGCGATTTACTCAGAAGTTGATCAAAAAGCACCACATGTTAAACTAGCAGACATGGCAGTATGCGTAGGTTATGGAAATGTAAAAGAATCATATTTAAATATTCCAAATGTTTTAAGTGTCGCAACATCACTTGGTGTTGATGCAATTCATCCAGGTTATGGATTTTTTTCTGAAAATGCTCAATTTGCTTCATTATGTGAAGAGTTGCAAGTTGAATTTATTGGTCCAAGTTCAAAAACAATTCAATTGATGGGTGATAAAATCAATGCAATAAAAGCAATGCAAAATGCAGGGGTTCCCACAATTACCAATAATATTGAACCACTAAAAGGTGCAAATGAGGCTGTAAGTGAAGCCGAAAAACTAGAATTACCAGTAATAATTAAAGCAGCTGGTGGTGGTGGTGGAAAAGGACTTCGTATTGTCTATAATTTGGCTGATGTTGAAGAAGCATACATGCAAGTGGAAGCAGAAGCTAAAATTACAGATCCTAAACCAAGAATCTATGTTGAGAAATTTCTAACTGATGCTAAGCATATTGAAGTTCAAGTGCTATGTGACAAGTATGGAAATGCAGTACACTTAGGAACAAGGGATTGCTCAATGCAAAGAAATAATCAGAAAATTATTGAAGAGGCACCAGCTCAAATATCCGATTCTTTAAATCAAGAAATGTGTAGTGCAGCAATTCGTGCATGTAAGGAAATTAAATATGAAAATGCAGGGACATTTGAATTTTTAGTTAAAGATGATAAGTTTTATTTTTTAGAAATGAATACACGACTTCAAGTTGAGCATACAGTATCAGAAATGATTACAGGTATTGACATAGTTAAAGAGCAAATTAACATTGCTGATGGCAAAGAATTATCAATACAGCAATCAGATATTAAATTCTGTGGACATTCAATTGAATGTCGAATTAATGCGGAAGATCCGCTTAATAATTTTATGCCAACTCCAGCAACAATTGAAAAGATGGTGTTACCAGGTGGAAAAGACATTCGCCTTGATTTTGGAGTAACACAAGCAATGCAGATATCACCATATTATGATTCAATGATTGGTAAAATTATTTCTTATGGTACAACTCGTGAAGAGGCAATAGCAAAAATGAAAATTGCTTTAGTAGAATTTAAAATTAAGGGTCCAAAATCAACTAAAAAATTTCAAGAACAATTATTAGTTGAACCAGAATTTACTTCTGGACTTTATCCAACGACGTATATTAAAAATAATTATGAAAAAATCATTAAAACAATAGGAGAGAACAATGTGGAATCTTAATAAAATCATTCCAAAACGTGAGATTCAAGTACCAGAAAACTTATTTGTTAAGTGTAAAAAGTGTGATGAGTTAATTGCTAATGAAATCGTTCGTAAAAATTTATATGTTTGTCCTGAATGTAGTGAAAACATGCATGTCACAGCTAATGAAAGAATTAAATATTTAGTAGACGATGATTCTTTTGTGGAAATTGTAATGGATGCAAAAATTAGTAATCCAATTGATTTTCCAAATTACGAAAAGAAAATAAAAAAACTACGTAAAGAGACTGAACTCGTTGATGCAATTAAAATTGGAATTGGTACAATTTACGGAAAAAGAGTAGTGATTGGTGTAATGGATAGTCGCTTTTTAATGGCGAGTATGGGTAGTTATGTTGGTGAAATTATTACTCGTGCTTTTGAGCTGGCAATTGCTGAAAAATTACCAGTAGTTTTATATACCGCAAGTGGTGGTGCACGAATGCAAGAAGGAATTATTTCTTTAATGCAGATGGCCAAAATTAGTGCAGTAGTTAAAAAACACAGCGATGCTGGATTATTTTATATGCCAATTTTAACCAACCCAACGACAGGTGGTGTGACCGCATCATTTGCAATGTTAGGTGATGTGATTTGTGCTGAAGAAAATGCTTTGATTTGCTTTGCTGGTCCAAGAGTAATCAAGGAAACGATAAAAGAAGAATTACCAGAAGGATTTCAACGAGCAGAGTTCTTGTTAGAACATGGTTTTATCGATAAAATAGTTTCTCGTTCAGTTCAAAGAGAATTTATTTTTCAAATGCTAAGTGTTCACGAAAGGAAGTAAAATGACTAGTTATGATAAAATTCTAGATGCACGTGACCCCAAAAGACTAACTGGAAAACAGTTGATTCAATTATTGACAAAAGAATTTATTGAATTTCATGGAGATCGCCTATATGGAGATGACTCAGCAATAGTTGGTGGATTAGGGCGAATTCGTGGAAAGTATGTGACGATTATTGCCGAAGATAAGGGAAGTGATTTAGACCAAAGGGTAGAAAAAAACTTTGGAATGGCACACCCAGAAGGATTTAGAAAAGCACTTAGATTAATTAAGCAAGCCGAAAAGTTTAAACGACCAATTATTTTAATTATGGATACTGCAGGAGCATACCCAGGAGTTGGAGCAGAAGAACGTGGTCAAGGTTCGGCAATTGCCAATTTGTTATATGAGCTATCTACAATTAAAGTTCCAGTAATCTCAATTTTATTATCTGAAGGTGGAAGTGGTGGAGCACTAGCACTTGGTGTTTGTGATTACTTAATGATGTTTGAAAATTCATTTTATTCAGTAATTTCCCCCGAAGGATTTGCATCAATTTTATATAAAGGCGAAAAAGAAGCGAAAGATATAATTGATGAAATGAAAATCCTGCCAGAACATTTACAAGAACTGGACATTATTGATGAGATTATTACAGAACCAAAAGAAGGACTTACGGTAGATAGTTATCGTTATTTAGTAGAAGAATTACGTAAAACAATTAGTAATGTTATTAAAACAAAAGAAAGTATTTCTTGCGATGAATTAGTAGAAAGTCGTTATAATCGTTACAGAAAGTTTGGTAGATATGAATGATTTTAAAATTGTAAAATCTAGTTATTATGTTCCTGAAAATATTGTGAGTAATGATGATTTATCAAAACAAATGGAAACAACAGATGAATGGATTTATAAACGAACAGGAATTAAAACCAGACATATTGCAACCGAGAGTTTGCGAGAAATGATTGCAAAAACAGTTGCAAAATTAAATTTAACGGAACAAGAAGCGACAAACATTGATTTGATAATTGTTGCTTCTTCAAGTGATACAACAATTATGCCAAGTTTAAGTTCATTTGTTCAAGGTGAAGTTAAATGTCACTCTACAGTAATGTGTCTAGATTTAAATGCTGCGTGTAGTGGATTTGTTCATAGTTTAATCGTTGCTAGTCAATTTTTTCGAAGTGGTGAAGCAAAGTCTGCCTTAATAATCGGAGCAGAAAAGATGTCAAATATTATTGATGCTACCGATCGAAATACAGCAATATTGTTTGGTGATGGTGTTGGTGCATTTTATTTAGAGCAAGGAAAAGCACACATTCTTGCACATGATTATCAAACTACATATAATCAAGAGGCAATTTTCGCAACAAATTGTGGAATGCAAATGAATGGGCAACAAGTATTTAAATATGCAGTAAAAACTGTAATCAAAACAATAGATCAGTTACTAGAGAAAAGTAATTTAGCAATTACGGAGATTGATTATATCATTTGTCATCAAGCCAATCAGCGAATTTTAAATACAATCATTCGTGAATATCAACTTGATGACAAGCAGGTACTTTCAACGATTAAATGGAGTGCTAATACGTCATCAGCATCAATTCCAATTGCTTTTAATCAAAAACTTGGAACGTTAAATTCGGGAGAAAAAATCATGTTTATTGGTTTTGGTGCCGGTTTGACATCAAGTGGAATTGTATATCAAGAATAGGAGTGAAATGAATTTATTAACAGAAAAATTGAACTTAAAGTACCCAATTATCCAGGGAGGAATGGCAAATATTGCAACGCATGAATTAGCCAGTGCCGTTACTCTAGCAGGTGGACTGGGATTAATTGGAACGGGTGGTTGGGACCCAAAGCGTAGCGAAGAAGAAATTATTAAAACCAAAGAATTAGTTGGTGATTTACCATTTGGCGTAAATGTAATGCTAATGAATCCATATGCGGATCAAATAATTGACATCTGTATTAAGCATAATGTTAAGGTTATAACAACTGGTGCCGGAAATCCCGGTAAATATGTTGATAAAATTAAAGAAGCTGGAATTATGGTTATTCCAGTGGTTCCATCAGTAACTCTTGCACAAAGGGTTGAAAAAGCAGGAGTTGATGCAGTAATTGTTGAGGGAACTGAAAGTGGTGGTCATGTTGGTGAAATGACAACAATGGCATTAGTTCCACAAGTAGTTAATGCAGTTAAAATTCCGGTAATTGCAGCCGGTGGAATTGCATCAAGCCGACAATATGTTGCAGCAATTGCTCTAGGAGCAATTGGAGTTCAAATAGGAACAATCTTATTGGCTACAAAAGAGTGTCCAATTCATGAGAATTATAAAGAGCAGTTGATTAAAGCAAAAGATACATCAACAATTGTGACTGGTCGCGTTAAAGGCGCTCCAGTTCGTGCCTTAAAAACGAAAATGACACGTAAGTATCAACGATTAGAACAAACAGATATTAATATGGAAGAATTAGAAAAGTTAACACTTGGATCACTTTCAAAAGCAGTATTTTCAGGTGATATAGATGCTGGAAGTTTTATGGCAGGGCAAGTTTCAGGTCAAATTACAGCAGTTAAATCGGTAAGTGAAGTTTTGGAAGAACTAATAAACACAAAAGAAGTATTAGGAGAATTAAATGACTTTTTATCTTAATGAAGTGCTAATTAGAAATAAGAAAATCGAAGTACCAATTATCCAAGGAGGAATGGGAATTGGCATTAGTCTTTCTGGACTTGCAACAGCAGTAATTAATGAAGGAGGAATGGGTACGCTTTCACTTTCACAAATTGGTTTTAATCAACCTGATTTTTGGCAAAATCATAAGAAAAGTTGTGAGGCAAATTATGAGGCTTTAAAGAGCGAAGTAAAGAAAATTCGTGCGAATACAAAGCCAACAGGTTTTCTAGCAGTAAATATTTTAAGTGCATCACGTGATTATGCAAATTTAGCAAAAAATGCAGTTGAGGCTGGAGTTGATGCGATTGTCTCAGGTGCAGGATTACCAATTGATTTACCTAAATATACAAAGGGAACTGATACGGCAAATGTTCCAATTGTTGCATCAAGTCGAGTTTTAAACATTATTGTTAAAAAATGGAAGCGTAAATATGGTGTATTACCAGATGCCGTTATTGTTGAAGGACCTGAAGCAGGTGGTCACTTAGGAATAAAATACGAAGATATTGGAAAAGAAGTTACAAATTTAAGTGATCGTTTAATTGATGTTAAGGATTATATGAATAAAAATGAACTTGACTTTCCTGTATTTGTAGCAGGTGGAGTGTATTCACATGAAGATGTAAAACATTTTGTTGAACTTGGTGCTAGTGGCGTACAATTAGGGACACGTTTTATTGCGACAAAAGAATGTGATGTACATGAAAAGTATAAACAAAAATTCATAGATGCTCAAAAATCGGATATTGTTCATGTGAAAAGTCCAGTTGGTTATCCAGCACGTGCAATTAAAAATGAATTTACAAAGCAAATTGAAAAGGCAAATATCTTACCAAAAAAATGTATTGCTTGTATTTTGCCATGTAAGGGAAAAAATGAAGAAACTCCGTATTGTATTTCTCAGTATTTAAGTAGTGCAGCAAATGGTGATACAACAAATGGACTTGTTTTTACGGGTGCAAACGGTTATCGAATTAATGAAATTACAACAGTACATCAGTTGTTTAATGAATTGTTAGGGAGAAATAATGAGTAATATTGCAATTGTATTTCCAGGACAAGGTTCGCAAGGAAATCAAATGGGAAAGAGCTTTTTAAACAATGAAATTTATCAAAATTGTCAGATAAAAGCCTATGATTTACAATCAGAATTAAAAGCGATTATTGCAAGTAAAGATGATGAACGCATTAATCAGACAGAGTATTCACAATTAGCAATTTGTGCTAATCAATTAGGAATATGGCAAGTAATAAATGATATGTATCAAATAAGTGATTATGCCGTAGCAGGTTTTTCGTTAGGTGAATATACAGCACTTGCTCTTGCTGCAAATTTATCACCAGAGAAATTGTTAGATATTGTGTATAAACGTTCACTACAAATGGCAAAATTAAACGGTGTTGGAACAATGAAAGCTGTAATTGGTTTAACGTATGATGAATTAACGGTAGTATTAGAGCAATTAAACACAAAACATCATACAAACATTAGTATTGCAAATTATAATTTAGAAAAGCAAATAGTAATCGCTGGAATGAAATCGGATTTTGATAAGATAGATGATGAACTTACTCAAAATGCCCGTCGAATAGTAGAATTAAAAGTATCAGGTGCATTTCATACTGAGTTGTTCTCAGAAGTGGCAAGTGAGTTTGCCCAACAAATTAATGACTACTTACCAATAAATTTAACAACAAAATTATATTCAAATGTAACAGCAGACCAAATTTCAATTATTGATGCAAATTATTTAATTCAACACATGGTAACAGGTGTAAATTGGTACGCTCAAGTTAATAAAATGATTGAAGATGGGATTGATACTTTTGTTGAAATTGGTGAGAAAAGTGTTTTAATCCCAATGATTAAAAAGATAAATCGTAAATTAAAAACAATTCATGTTAGTAATGAAGAAGATTTAATTAAACTGGAGGAATTATGGATAAGAAAGTAGCAGTTATAACAGGTGCTTCAAGAGGAATTGGTGCGGAAATAGCACGTACATTAGCAAATGATGGTTTTAATGTAGTTATAACTTATGCCGGAAATGAACAAAAAGCAATAGAAGTACAAAAGAGTATTGAAACGGTAACAGATGCAAAGGTTACGGTATTACAATTAGATATTGCTGATGAAGAAAGTATTAAATCGATGGTAGCAAAAGTTAAAGAAGAATATGGTAAAATTGATGTATTAGTAAACAATGCAGGAATTACAAATGATATGTTAGTAATGCAGATGAAAAAAGATGATTTCACAAGTGTAATTAACACTAATTTAGTTGGAACTTTTCAAGTTACACAAGCCGTTTTAAAGTTAATGGCTCGAAAACGTCAAGGGTCAATTATTAATTTAAGTTCAGTGATTGGAATTACTGGAAATATTGGACAAGCAAACTATGCAGCAAGTAAAGCAGCAGTAATGGCATTCACGAAATCTGTTGCGAAAGAATATGGACGTCGAAATATTCGTGTTAACTCAGTAGCACCTGGATTTATTCAAACAGATATGACAGATACACTTCCAGAAGAATACAAAGCAGAGGTTTTAAGTAAAATTCCGTTAAATCGACTGGGTGAAGCAAAAGAAGTAGCAGACTTAGTTAGCTTTTTAGCAAGTGACAAGAGTCAATATATTACTTCACAAACATTTGTAATAGATGGAGGGATGATTTAATGAAACGAGTAGTAATAACAGGTCTAGGTGCAATGTCACCTTTAGGAAATGATTTAAGTAGTACATGGTCAGGAATGAAATCAGCAAAGAACGGAATTACATTGTTGCCCGATGAAATTCGTGAGGCAATCGGTGTTCATGTTGGAGGACAATTGCAAGGATATGATGAGACAGAACATTTTAACCGTAAGCAAATTCGTACGTACGATCGTGTAAACCAAATATCAATTTTAGCAGCCCGTGAAGCAGCACAAGATGCCAAATTAGATACAATCAATGCACGTGAAAGAATTGGTGTTAATATTTCAAGTGGAATTGGAGGACTCCAAACAATTCAAGAACAAATTTTAGCAGTTCCAGAAAAAGGTTATAAACGTGTTAGTCCACTATTTATTCCCAGAGCATTAATTAATCTAGTTGCTGGAAATGTTGCAATTGATTTAGATGTACATGGTATAACAAATTCTGTTGTAACAGCGTGTGCTTCTAGTACAGATGCAATTGGACATGCAATGCATTATATTCAGTCAGGAATGGTTGATGTGATGGTAACCGGTGGAAGCGAAGCAACAATTTGTGAAGTTGGATTAGCTGGTTTTAATAATATGAAAGCTTTATCTCGTTCAGAAAACCCAGATTATGCATCAATTCCGTTTGACAAAAATCGTAATGGTTTTGTTATGGGTGAGGGTGCTGGTGTTTTAATTCTCGAAGAACTTGAGCATGCTCAAAAAAGAGGTGCTCAAATTTATGGTGAGGTTGTTGGATATGCAGCAACTTGTGATGCAAACCACATTACAGCTCCAGATAGTGAAGGAACATACACAAAATTAGCAGTTAAATCAGCATTAAAAATGGCAAACATTAACCCTGAAGATATCAACTTTATTAATGCTCATGGAACGAGTACTCCACTTAATGATGCAACGGAATCGATGGTATTTAGTGAATTATTACCAGGTGTTAATGTTACATCATCAAAGTCAATGACAGGACACCTACTAGGTGCTGCAGGAGCTATTGAAGCAATTAATATAGTAAAATCATTGGAAGAAGGGGTAATTACTCCAACAATTAATTCAAAAGAAATTGATGAATGTACAGCTAAAATTAATATTGTTAGAGAATTAACAAAAACTCAAGGAAAATACGCAATGAGTACTTCACTTGGATTTGGTGGACATAATTCCGTAGCAATATTTAAGAAGTTTGAGGAGTAATAATGAAATTAAATAGTAATGAAATTCAAAAAATAATCCCTCATCGCTACCCATTTTTATTAGTCGATCAAATAATAGACGGTGAAGAAGGAAAATTTGCAGTTGGGAAAAAAGCCGTTACAGCAAATGAAATGCACTTTATGGGACACTTTCCAGATTATCACGTAATGCCGGGAGTATTAATTACCGAAGCACTAGCACAGGTAGGTGCCGTAGCGATTTTAAGTATGGAAGAATACCGTGGAAAAATTGCCTTTTTTGCAGGCATTAAAAACATGCGCTTTAAGCGTCAAGTTGTACCAGGTGATGTCCTGGAACTACGCGTAGAATTAACAAAAATGCGTGGTGCAATTGGCGTTGGTGAAGCAATTGCTACTGTAGATGGTGAAGTTGCTGCTAAAGGAACTTTAACATTTGCAATAAACTAGAGAAAATTAAATGGTGAGTTTAGAACTCACTTTTTTAATATTAATAACTAAATATCCAATAAAAATACTATAATGTTCTTGGAGGTAGAGTGAAAATTTATCATTATAAGCAATTAGATTCAACCCAAAAAAAATGTCAAGAATTATACGATGAGCTAGAGAATTGGTCAATTATTACAGCACAAACACAGACTGCGGGCTATGGAAGAACTGGATTATGGGATAGTGATGATGTTAATATTTATATGTCAATTAAAGCAGTAGATATTGAATTAGAGAAACTACTACCCTTAATTAGTGTTGGCTTGTGTACAGAATTAAATAATCACCAAATAAACGCATATTTAAAGTTACCAAATGATATTTATGTTAATGGTCGAAAATTAGGAGGGATTTTAATTGAACCCTATTTGACTGGTTATATAGTAGGTGTTGGAATTAATGTTCAGTCGACAAAAATTACTGGTCGAACGAGCTTAATGAATGAGCAAAATGATACATGGAACATTAATGAGTTAATAGGTCAGTTGCAACAAACGTTTATTAATTTAGAACCATTGGATAAGGAAGAAATAATGAAGATGTATCAAGTTGTAACAACTTTAAAAAACCAAAAGATAAAGATTGTTGATCGTAAAACACAAAAATCAAAATGGATAAAAGTAAATTCCTTAGATACTGAAAAAGTTTATGCAGAGGGTTCGGAGTATTTGATTATGCAGTATAAATTTAATTATTAGGATTGAAGATTAAACACATATTAAACGTAAAATCTTAAAATTGTTATAATAGGAGCAACAAAGGAGTATATTATGAAGAAGTTAGCCAATTTAGCATTTATCTATGGAGTGGCCGCCTTAGCATTTGGGGTATTTTATCGTGAAGTTACAAAGTTTATGGATTTTGATGGAGTAACAACACTTAGTGTTATCCACACCCATCTTTTCGCAATGGGAATGCTAGTATTTTTGATTTTATTAGTGTTAGAAGAGAGATTTAAATTATCAGAACATAAGAAATATAAGTTATTTTTAACAACTTATAACGTAGGATTAATTGCAGTTGTTACAATGTTATTAGTTCGTGGGATGACTCAAGTACTACAAATGGACTTATCAAAAGCGTTAGATGCAAGTATTGCTGGAATTAGTGGTCTTGGACATGCAACGTTTGGTTTTGCCATTGTATTAATGTTAGTAATAATTAAAAAGCAAGTAGCACTTATTGAAAAATAAAAAAGAATTTATAATTACCAAGTAGGTAGTTATAAATTCTTTTTTTATGTAAATTACATTTCAGGATTAACATCATAGAGTTTACTGATAATGTTAGATAATGATTCATTACGATTATTAATATTATGAATAACCCTTCCTTCATTTATGAAAATAGCATCATCATAAATTGCTTCGGAAAAACTTAAATCATGCGATGTGATTAAGAAAGTAATTCCTTGTTTTTTCATCGAGTTAATTAAGCTAGCAAGTGTATTTTTAGTCATGATATCAAGTCCAATAGTCGGTTCATCCATAATGATGAATTTAATTTCATTAATTAATAAACTGGCAAGTTGTACTTTTTGCTTTGTACCTTTAGATAAGTTTTTGGCTAATTCATTTTTATATTTACTGATATTAAGCGTTTTTAAGATGTTATCAACTTTTTCTTGATTAAACTTTTGATTAATAATGGCTGTAAAGTATTCAATGTTTTCATTTACTGTCAAATAATTGTTTAAAAACACTTCATCAGGAATATAGCCAATCAATTTTTGTTGTTCAGGTAATAATTGTCCATTAATAGGTTTTTGGGCAAATAATATTTCACCACTAGTAATGGGATTAAAACCTAGCATTGTTGAAATTAAACTAGTTTTTCCTGCCCCATTTGGCCCAATTACCATTGTTGTTTTTCCAACTCTTGTTGTAAATGAAATGTCGTTTAAAATTGTTTTTCCTTTTTCATAACTCATTGATATATTTTTAATGTTGTACATGGATTCTCCTTTAATTTGATTAAATACTATGTTCAAAAAGATAGATTATTATCGATGATATTATAACAATCACATAAATAAATAATTTTTGCTTAGTTAATTTAAAACCATTTTTTGCTAAGTACATAAATGAAACTTCAATACTTCCAATAACGCTAATAAAGTAGCAGACATTTAAAAACAAACTCCCATAAAGTTCATGTCTAATTATTAGAGTTATTGTTTCAAAAATATTAAAAATGATAATAGGAATAAGTCCAAGGAAATAAGAACGAGTTATAATTGCACCTTTACTAATAGTATTGGTTGAATGTTTGTTTATAAAAATATTAATAATAAAGTAGTAGACTAAATAAGAAATTAGTGTTGAGATAATTAGTGAAATAACAAAGAATTTAGTGGTTGTTGAATACGCTAAACCTGCTTTAATTAGTTCGATTTGATTTTGACTTACCTCACTTGTAGTAGCTAAATCATTGATAATATCTCCCGTAATAAAATCGGTAGGAAATAACCAGTTGGCTAAAAGGTTAGTACTGACGAAAATGATGAAGATAACAAAGTTACTTAATAAAAATTTTTTAATCATTTTTCTCCTTAATTTTTAAATAATAATACTTTCAATTAATGCAGCAATCAAAGTTAAGATTGAGCAAATAAGCATTGAAGTAAATAGGTATTGTAAATAAAAATGGTAATGTTTATACTTTCTTTGCTTTAATAGTAGTAATGGAATAAAGCCAAGCGAGTTAGTAATGATAATAACTGGAATTTCCCAAAATCCGTGGATAAATAAGCGGGTAAACATTGTATATAGCCCAAATTCTGTGAAACTAAAATTAATGGTGACACCAAGCAATATACCGTTAATTAACAGGTCAATTACGTTAAAAAGACCAAATGATAATATTTTAACTAAAGAAAATCCGACTTCACGGATATTGTTTTTAAATATCTCGCTAAAAGTATATTGATTATTAGTAATTGTTTCTGATATTTCCAGTGGAATCATCATACCAATAATAATGAAGATAACAAATAAAATTGTACTAATAATAAGTGAGGCTTTAATGACGCTGTCATGCCAAAATAATTTAATTGTAGACATTATTTATACTTCCCAAATAAAACTGATAGAGTGTTAAAAGCGTATAGAAGATAATTATTATTAGGATGCTAAGAGTTGATGGAACTTTAAATAAAAGAGCCAAAATTGTAAAGATAAAAGTTACGAACCCTGTTAAGAAGAATTTAATTAAAATATACATTGAAGTTTTGGTTTTTATTATTTCATAATCAAGATCATGTTGGTAATGTTTAATCGCTGTATTAACTGCAAATAGTACGCTTAGAATTGAACAGATAAAAGCTAAAATTAAGAATAAACTTAATTCTACGATTTTAAAGTACTTATAAGTAATAATCAGGAGTAGAATAAATACGAGCTTGGTACTGAAAATAAATAACCCAGTTAACAGGATGCGGTATGTAAAGATGCGTTTATATGTAATCTGTTGCAAGACAAACGTTTGATAAATATTTTTATCTTCAACGGGTGACAAATAGTTTTCAAAGTTATTAATCAAATCAAAACCAGTGAAAATGGTGGCAAAAATTAAGGCGATAAAAATACTAAATTCAGGATTTAACAAGTCATTTTCTAGATTGGCAGTCGAGAACATAATTCCAAGGCTAAGTACAATCGAAAACAATACTGATGCAATATTTTTGGTTAGTTTTTTCAGATAAATCTTAAAAATGATGAATTCTTTTTTAAATTCAATGTGATTTGTGAATTTTAGCATAATTACTCCTTTTATAAGAATTATAGATAATTAATATTACAATTAAAAGTATAATAACAATATTAAATGCACTTAGATAAAAATTTAAGTATTGATAGTGAAATAATCCGAAATTAAGAATGAAAAATAAAAATGAAATATTTTTAAGAACGATGCCATCATTATGATTAAGAATTGACAAAATTGATATTATTAGAGCTAATATGTTAATTAGTGTAAAGTAGATAATAAACGGAATAAATATCCAATTACCAGTAATTAATAAAATTAAAAATAAGGTAACATAATTTATTAATAAAAATTCTCCGTATAATTGAAATATCATTTTACCAATTTTAGCTAAATAAAGCCGTAAAAAATTAGGATAAATTTGAAAAGCACTAATTTCATCATGAATAACGATATTAATATGTTTAATATTAATAAAAATTAAGCCAATATTTATTAATATTAAGCATAATAAAAAATAACTAGTAATAAGGTTACCATTAAAAACAGTAGTAGTAAAATCATAAATAAGAGCAATAAAAAGACAACCAACAAAATCAGCGATAATGGTTTTAGTTTGATATAAGTTTGAGGCTTGATATTGCCTCTTTAAAGCTAGTAATTCCAATTTCAATAAGTTCATTTAAACCATCCTTAAATGTAATAGAGAAGAATTTCTTCTCTATTTATAATTAATTACCATGTTGCTAAAGCGCTTGCATTTGTAAAACGCTTAGTAAGATAATGTAAACCAACCGCGATTAGTCCACATACAACTAACGAACCAAACCCTGTAAAGGCAAGGGTCCACAATTTCTTTTTAGCTGTCCAGGCTGAAGCCATGATGATTTTTGCAGCACTTTTTGCAAACCATGAACCAATCCCAAAAGTAGCGGTAATGTTAAACATAATTATCACCTCCAAATATAAGTAAGTTAAAAGTAATAATTTTAAAATCTAAAAATATAATTAATTTTCAATATTTCTCACGATACAATTATATTATAGTAAAAAATCAATAAAAAATTAATAAAAATTTTAATATAAAAAAACGCCCTTTATTTAAAAGGCGTTTTCAAGTTATTATTGCTTACGATTAGAAAAACGAGTTTCAATTTCAGTTAAGACTTTTGTTTTAAACTCTTCAAGTGGCATTGTAATGTTTTCTGTTGTTCCGTATGGACGAATTGTTACAGTTCTTTCTTGCATTTCCTTATCACCTAAAATTAGTGTATATGGAATTTTAGCAATTTGTGATTCACGAATTTTTTTATTCATTTTTTCTTCACGATTGTCAACAGTAATACGAACACTCTTAGCGTTTAATAATGATTGAATTTCATTTGCATAATCAATGTGAACATCGTTTGAAACGGGAATAACGTTAATTTGAGTTGGGCTTAACCAAAGTGGGAAAGCACCTTTATATTGTTCAATAAGTGTTGCAGTCATTCGTTCCATTGTTGAAATAATTCCACGGTGAATCATAACAGGACGCTTTTTCTCCCCATCACTATCAATATATTCTAAATCAAAACGTTCAGGTAGTAAGAAGTCTAGTTGAATAGTTGAAAGTGTTACATCATGACCTAAAGCAGTCTTAATTTGGATATCCAATTTCGGACCATAGAATGCGGCTTCATCTTTTGCTTCAATATAATCAATTTCAAGTTCATCTAAAACTTCACGTAGCATTTGTTCAGCATTATTCCACATTACATCGTTATCAAAGTACTTTTCTTTATTTTCTGGATCACGTAGCGATAAACGATAATAATTAATATCAAGTTCTAAAGTTGAACTAGCAAATTTAATTAGTTCAATTACTTTTTTGAATTCATCTTTAATTTGGTCAGGTCGAACAAACAAGTGTCCATCATTTAAACACATGTTACGAACACGTTCAAGTCCTGTTAATGCTCCACTAGCTTCATAACGGTGCATTCCACCAAGTTCAGCAATCCTAATTGGTAAGTCTTTATATGACTTTGGAGTGTGCTTGTAAACCATACAGTGGTGTGGACAACACATTGGTCTTAATACAAATGTTTCATTATCCATTTCCATTGGGGCAAACATATCATCTTGATAGTGATCCCAGTGTCCTGATGTTTCATATAATTGTTTTGTTCCTAAGACAGGTGTATAAACGTGGTTATAGCCACGGCGAAGTTCTTCTTCCTTAATGAACTTTTCTAGTTCATGACGAATGATTGCACCATTTGGTAACCATAATGGAAGACCCGCACCTGTTTCTTTTGAAAAAGCAAATAGTTCAAGTTCACGACCAATCTTACGGTGATCAGAATTTTTACGTTCTTCTAAAACCTCTAAATGATTTGCTAAATCTTCTTTTGTAAACCAACTAGTTCCGTAAATTCGTTGTAGCATAATGTTATTACTATCACCAAGCCAATATGCTCCAGCGATATTTAATAATTTAAAATGCTTAATTTTATTAGTATTCATAACATGTGTTCCACGGCATAAGTCTGTAAATTCCCCCTGTGTATAAACAGTTATTTCTTCCCCTTTTTCTTGAATTTTATCAATTAAATGTAATTTATATTCATCATTCTTGAAAAATTCTTTGGCTTCATCGTAACTTAATGTTTTTGTGGTGAAGTTATGTGCCTCACTTGCAATTTTCTTCATTTCTTTTTCAATTTTTACCAAATCGTGTTCGCTGATTTCATTATTAGCATCAATATCATAATAAAACCCCTCTTCAATACTTGGACCCACACCAAATTTAGCGTTTGGGAATAGACGTTTAACCGCTTGTGCTAATACGTGTGCTGTAGAGTGATTTAATACATCAAAACTTTCAGCATCTTTATCTGTTAATAATGTGATTGACGCATCCTCATTAATTGGCATTGTCAAATCAACAATTTTATTATTTACTTTACCTGCAATACATTTTTTAGCAAGTGAAGGCGAAATTCCTTTAGCAATTTCTAAAAGCGAAGTGCCATTTTCGAATTCCTTAATATTTCCATCTGGAAATGTAATTTTAATCATAATTCCTCCTAACATATTAATTGATAGTAATATTATAGCAAAAATTGAAATAAATAAAAGCGAAAGCAAAAAAATATGAGTTGACAAACCTTAAAAAACTATATATAATATATATGAGAGTAAATAACATGTATGTTAAGCAAAATATGGGATTACTAGGAGTAAGATGTCTGGACGAATAGATACTGATTTATAATTTAAAGGGGATAAAAATGCAATAATTTGCATTTTTATCCTTTTTTTATTGTTATTGCTAGTAATAAAAAAGGAGAGATTATGCAAATTAATTCAATAGTTTTAAGTGCCGGTAAAGGAACAAGGATGAAAAGCGAATTGCCAAAAGTTGTACAACCTGTTTTAGGTTATGAAATGGTTAATTTAGTTTTAAAAAATTTAACTGAAGCCGGAATTAAAGATAACTACTTAGTAGTTGGATACAAAAAAGATGAAGTAATTAATCGAATTGATGACAAATTTAAATTTGATTATGTAGAACAAACAGAACAATTAGGAACGGGTCATGCGGTAATGGTTGCTAAAGAAAAACTAGCAAATAAAAAAGGAATTACAGTCATTACGTGTGGTGATACTCCCTTAATTAGTGCTGATACATTTTCTGGTTTAATTAATTATCATCAAGAAAAACAGTGTGATTTAACAGTTTTAACAGCTGTTATTGATAATCCTACGGGTTATGGTCGAATTGTTAGAAGTGAGTCTAAGACAGTTGATGCAATTGTCGAACAAAAAGATGCTACAGAATCAGAACAATTAATTAATGAAATCAACACAGGAATTTATTGTTTTGATAATGAAAAATTATTTAAATACATTGATGAAATATCAAATGAAAATGCACAAAATGAATATTATTTAACTGATCTTGTGGAAATATTTAATCAAAATGGTGAAAAAGTAGATGCATTTATTACAAATGATCATGAGGAAACATTAGGTGTAAATGATATTCCAGCTTTAAGTCAAGCAGCTAGAATATTAATGCGTCGAATTAATCATCAGTTGATGGTTGATGGAGTAAATATTTTAGACCCTGAAAATACTTATATTGGACCAAATGTTGTTATCGGTGAAGGAACAATTATTGAGCCAAACGTAAGAATTATGGGTAATACAATTATTGGTAAAAATAATCACATAAAAGCATCTTCTGTAATTGAAGATTCAACAATTGGTAATAACAATGAAATTGGCCCAATGGCTCGATTTAGAAATAACGTTGTAATTGCTAATGATTGTAAAATTGGTAATTTTGTAGAATTTAAAAATGTAAAAGCAGGAAATGAAGTAAAAGCAGCACACTTAGCATATATCGGAGATGCAACAGTTGGTAATAATGTTAATTTTAGTTGTGGTGCAATTACTGCAAATTACGATGGTAGAAAAAAACATCATACAACAATTGGAAATGATGTAATAGTTGGTTCAAATGCGACCTTGATTGCTCCAGTAACAATAAACGATAATGTTTTTGTTGCAGCAAGTACAACAGTAACTAAAGATGTTGAAAGTAACAAACTTGTAATTGGACGTAGTCGCGAAACAATTAAGAATTTAAAATAATTTGGAAATAGGAGAAAAAAATGTTAGAAAAAAAGAATAATGAAAATATGAGATTATTTACTTTAAACTCAAATAAAAAATTAGCACAAAAAATATCAGAAAAATTAGGAGTACCTTTATCAAAATGTGACGTTAAGCGTTTTGCTGATGGTGAAGTGCAAATTGATATTGAAGACAGTATTCGTAACGATGTGATTTTTGTGGTGCAGTCAACTAGTGCACCAGTTAATGAAAATTTAATGGAATTACTAATATTTGTTGATGCACTTAAGCGTGCAAGTGCAAAAGAAATTAATGTAGTATTACCATATTATGGTTATTCACGACAAGATCGTAAAGCACGTAGTCGTCAACCAATATCAGCAAAACTAGTAGCAAATTTACTAGAAACAGCAGGTGCAAACCGTGTAATAACAGTTGATTTACATGCATCACAAATTCAAGGGTTCTTTGATATTCCAACAGACCACCTAACAGCTATATTACCAATGGAAAAATATATCCGTGAAAATATCGATTTAGAAAACGTAGTTGTTGTTTCACCTGACCATGGTGGAGTAAAACGTGCACGTAAACTTGCAGCAATGATTAATGCACCAATTGCAATTATTGATAAACGTCGTCCACGTCCAAATGAAGCAGAAGTAAGTAATATCATCGGAGATATTGATGGTAAAGTAGCAATTATGGTAGATGATATGGTTGATACTGCAGGAACACTAACATTAGGAGCTCAAGCACTTGTTGATAAAGGAGCTATTGATGTGTATGCAATGTGTGTTCATGGAATTTTATCTGATCCTGCAATGGAAAGATTAGAAAATTCAGTAATCAATAAATTAGTAATTACCGATTCAATCCAAGTGTCAGAAGATAAAGTTGCCTCTGATAAATTAGAAGTAATTTCAATTGATGAAATTTTAGCAACTGCAATCGAAAATGTTTATTTAGGAACTTCAATTACTCATTTATTTGGTGGAAACTAATAATGAAATTAATTGTTGGCTTAGGTAATCCTGAACCAAAATATGATAAAACTAGGCATAATGTTGGTTTTATGGCACTAAATCATTATGTTGATGGTCTCTCAGAAACATTTAAAAATAAATTTAATGGCAAGTATGTTCAAACAAATATAGGTGGAGAAAAAGTGATTTTTTTAAAACCGGAAACATACATGAATTTATCAGGAGAGGCACTCATCAAATACATGAATTTCTTTGATATTAAAATTGAAGATGTCTTAATTATTTACGATGATTTAGATTTAAATTTTTCAACTATTCGTTTGAAAAAAAATTCTTCTCATGGTGGACATAATGGAATTAAAAGTATCATTAATCATGTTAAAACAAAGGATTTTTTACGAATTAAAATCGGAATTAGTAACGAATATAAACGTGATGTTAAGAATTTTGTATTAGGTAAATTTAGTAATGAAGAAGCTCGAGAACTAGAGATGATTTTTACTAAAACCGATGCAATAATTCATAGTTTTATTAGTGGTGATGATGCACTAACACTAATGAATAAATACAATTAAGGAGAAATAAATGACGTATGCTGTAGAAATGCTAAAAGTTACTAAAATCTTTGGTAACTTTCGTGCGAATGATGAAATAGAATTACGCGTAAAAAAAGGTGAAATTCACGCACTGTTAGGAGAAAACGGTGCGGGAAAGTCAACTTTAATGAACTTATTATTTGGTTTTTATAAACTAGATGGTGGAGAAATTAAAATTAACGAAGAATTAGTAGAAATTACTGATCCAAATATGGCAAATGAAATTGGAATTGGGATGGTACACCAACACTTTAAGTTAGTTAAACCATTTACAGTTACTCAAAATATCGTTTTGGGAAATGAGCCAGTATCTAAAGGGATTTTAGATTTAAAAGAAGCAACTAAAAAAGTACAATCAATTATTGATGAATATGATTTCAATATTGATGCAAATAGCAAAATATCAGAACTTGCAGTAGGACAGCAACAAAAAGTTGAAATCTTAAAAATGTTATATAAAGATGCTGATATTTTAATTTTTGATGAACCAACAGGTGCACTTACACCACAAGAAACAAAAGAATTACTAGAAATAATTTTACGTTTAAAAGCTCAAGGAAAAACAATTATTATCATTACTCACAAACTTAATGAAATTAAGGCAGTTGCCGATAATTGTACAGTTATTAGACGTGGTAAAAGTATTGATACGGTCGAAGTTGCTACAACAACAGAAGAACAATTAGCAGAATTAATGGTAGGTCGTAAAGTGAATTTTGAAGTAAATAAAAAAGAAATTGAAGCAACAGAAACAATTTTAGAAATTCAAAATTTAGAAATGTATAACGAACGTAACATTAAAACAGTTAAAGATGTTTCATTAGTAGTAAAAAAAGGTGAAATCTTAGGAGTTGCTGGGGTTGATGGTAACGGACAAATTGAACTTGTCGAAGGAATTACTGGGTTAAGTCCAATTACTTCTGGAAAAATAATTTTTGAAGGAAATGAAATTCAAAACAAGTCAATTCGTGAGCGAAACGACATGAATATATGCCACATTCCACAAGATCGTCACCGCCATGGAATAGTACTTGATTATACGATGGCAGAAAATGCAGTATTAAATGAATATTATAAACAACCATATTCAAATAACGGACTATTAAATAATTCAGAAATTAATAACCGTGCAGAATATCTAATTGAAAATAATGATATCAGATCACCTCATGGAATTGAAACTAAAGTTCGAGACATGAGTGGTGGAAATCAACAAAAATTAATAATTGCTCGTGAAATTGGTAGAAATCCAGAATTGTTAATTGCTGTCCAACCTACACGTGGAGTTGACGTAGGAGCAATTGAAAATATCCATGACAAATTATTAAAAGAGCGTGAAAATGGAAAAGCAATTATGCTTGTTTCACTAGAATTAGAAGAGATTATGAAATTGTCAGATCGTATTGCTGTAATGTATAATGGAGAATTGATGGATATAATCGATGCCAAAACAGCAACAGAAGAAAAAATTGGTTTACTTATGGCCGGAAAAAAATAATAGTAGGAGTAAGATAAATGAAAAATAAAAAAATCGAACCGATTCTGGTATCACTAATATCAGTTTTCACAGGTATATTAATCGGTGGGTTAGTAATGCTTTTATCTGGATATAATCCCTTTATTGCTTTCTCATCAATAATAAGTGCAACAGTAGGTAGTTTAAGAAGTACGGGTGATTGGATTGCATATAGTGCTCCATTAGTACTGACAGGACTATCAATTGGTTTTGCATATAAAACAGGACTATTTAATATCGGAGCTGAAGGTCAGTTTCTGGTTGCATCATTTACTGCAACATATTTAGGAGCAACTTTAGATTTACCACCAGTTATTCACGCACTTGTTGCGATAATCGGTGGAACGCTTGTAGCAGTTATTTGGGCATTAATTCCTGGACTTTTAAAAGCATTTTATGGAGTAAGTGAAGTAGTAGTAACAATTATGTTAAACTGGATTGCTCTATATTATACAAATTATTTAATCGGAGCATATTTTCATGCAGAAAATATCGTTTCTAAAACACCACCAATTAAACAAACAGCAAGTTTAAAAACACCATTTTTACAAGAACTATTCCCAGCATCAAATGCAAATATGGGATTTTTACTAGTTATCTTAGCAGTGTTTGTTTATTGGTTTATTCTAAACCGTACGACATTTGGTTATGAAATCAAAGCCGTAGGTTCATCACCAGATGCTGCAAAATATGCAGGAGTAAAAACTAAATCACGTATTGTGTGGACGATGTTAATAGCAGGAGCATTTGCTGGGCTTGCCGGAGCAATTTATTCATTAGGAAATGTTTCATATTTAACACAATTATCAGCATTTAGAAACTTTGGATTTGATGGAATTGCAGTAGCAATGTTAGGACAAATTAATGCATTTGGGATTTTCTTCTCAGGTTTATTATTTGGAGCACTAAGAAATGGTGGAGCATACATGGGTGGAGTTCCAACCCAAATTATTGATATTATGATGTCAATTATCATTGTAATAAGTGCATTAGGACCTGTAATTCACAATAAATTTTTCAACAAGGGGGATAAATAATGGATAATATCACATTAATTTTAGTTGCAACGCTAACGACTGCAACACCACTGATTGCAGCAGCACTTGGTGGATTATTCTCTGAACGAAGTGGAGTAGTAAATATTGGAATCGAAGGAATGATGACATTTGGAGCATTTGTTGGAGCATTAGTAATAGCAAAGTTAGAAGCGACAATAGGAACATCATTTATAGTACTTGTCTTAGGTACAATATCAGCAATAATTGCTGGTGGATTTGTTGGATTAATTCACGCATGGTTATCAATTAAGTTTAAGTTGGATCAAATTATTAGTGGTACAGCGATTAACATTGCCGCATTATCAATGGGTGTGTACTTATCTAATATTATTTTTAAGAGTGCCGAAACACCAACAAAGATGACATCAAGTGTAAAACTATTTGGTGAAATCAATTTAATTGTAATATTTGTATTTTTAATGGTAATACTAACATCATTTATTGTTAAAAAAACAAGGTTTGGAATGCGAATGTTAGCGGTTGGAGAAAATCCGCAAGCAGCTGATGCTATGGGAATTAATGTTAACCGTATTCGTTATCAAGCTGTAGTTATCTCAGGAATGTTAGCAGGACTTGCTGGAATTGCGATTGTGTTAACAACAACATCAAAATTTGCCGCATACGTTGTAGCTGGTAAAGGATTTATTGCCATTGCGGTTATGTTATTCGGACGTCGAACATCATACGGTATTTTAGCAGCTGGTATTTTATTTGGATTTACTTCAACGATTGGTACATTCATTAATGTTATTGCACCAAACTTACCAATAAATGGTGTTTATTTCATCATATTACCATACCTTGTAACAATTATCGCTTTAACATTATTTTCTAAAAGTGCAATTGATCCAGAAGGTCTTGGAAAGGCATATGATAAAGAAGAACGTTAAACATATTGTTTACTAACAGATTAATTCTAAAAGAGTTATTTCAATCGAAATAAACTCTTTTTTTTATGCATTTATAATTAAATAATGCAAAAGAAAAAGGTTAGACATTGTCTAACCTTAAGCTTATAATAATTTAAATAAAATAGTGTAGGATAAATAATATTGTTAATCCATACATAATCGGTGATACATCTTTTCCTTCACCTTGAGCAACCTTACAAATAGTGTAAGTAATAAATCCTGCTGAAATTCCTTCTGAAATAGAGTATGTTGTAACCATAAATAAAATTGTCATAAACGCTGCAGCTGGATTAGCAAAGTCTTGATTATCAATTTTACTTAAGTTACTTCCCATTAATGCTCCAACAGTTACAAGTGCTGGTGCAGTTACGGCTGGAGTAACAATTACAAGAAGTGGTGAGAAGAATGTTGCAACAGCAAAACATGCAGCAGCAGTAAGTGCAGTAAGCCCAGTACGACCACCTGCAGAAACACCAGCAAGTGACTCAACATAACTTGTAACCGAACTAGTTCCTAAAACAGCTCCAACAGTTGTTGCAGTTGCATCAGACATTAATGCACGCTTTGAATTTTCTAATTCTCCATTTTCGTTGATGAAACCTGCTTCTGTTCCAACTGCTACAAGCGTTCCACTTGTATCAAAGAAATCAACAAATAAGAATGAAAAGATAACTGTCCAGAAAGTAACGCTAGTTAAAAGACTAAAAATGTCAACAGTAAATAACTTACCAAAAATAGGTGATAAACTTGGTGGAGCACTTACAATTGTTCCCGGATTAGAAATTCCTAAATCAATTCCAGAAAGTTGCATGAAGATACCTAATATTGTAATAATAATCATACTAAAGAAGATACCAGCATTGATTTTACGTGCCATGAAAATAAAAGTTAATAATATACCAATAATTCCTAAAAGAGTAGTTGGATTAGATAAATCACCTAAACCAACAATTGTTCCTTCTGATGGGACAATTAAACCAATTGATTGAAGTCCGATAAAGGCGATGAAGAATCCAATCCCAGAACTTACAGCATATTTTAATGATGAGGGAATCATATTAATGATTTTCTCACGAATTCCACTTAGTGATAAGCCAATAAAAATTATACCCGAAATAAAGATTCCAAATAATGCTTCTTCCCAACTGTATCCTAAAGTTAAACATACTGTAAAAGTAAAGAAGGCATTCATTCCCATACCAGGTGCTTGAACAACCGGAAAGTTTGCATATAATGCCATGATTACAGTTCCGATAATTGCTGATAAAGCAGTAGCAGTAAATACCGCTCCCTCATCCATTCCAGCGATTGCTAGTGTTGCCGGGTTAACAATTAAAATGTAAGCCATTGATAAAAAAGTAGTAAGACCAGCAATTACTTCAGTCTTAACATTAGTGTTACGTTCAGATAATTTAAAAAATTTTTCCATGTTTTCTCCATTCATAAATAAATAAAAAAAAGAACGTGCCAATAATAACACGTTCTTTGTGTCATTATAGTCCATACATTTACGGCGTATAGGTAGAAACTTGTTGTCCATATTACAACACTTATATAATGATTCAAACTCATTATAACAAAAAATAAACAAAGTAATAACTTTTTTTCGTTTATAACCAACATTATTTAGAATTTATAATAAATACCTCTAATGAATATAATTAAATAATAATGAATATTTACGATAAATTAGATTATTTTCTAATAATATTATATAGGGTGTAAAGGAGTAATATGAATATCAATCGTTTGACAATTAATTATTATGAATATTTGCCAAAAACGAACGAAAAATTAATTGAATATCATTGTAAAAATTACTGTATTAGGTGTGGTTCAGAGTTTGAAAAGGGTATTTGTTCAAAATGTATGGAGTTTGGAGTAATTACAAGCAAAACAAAATTATATCGTTTACCACTGAAATATCCATTCATTAAACAGAATTATCGAGTTCAAAATGTAGAGTTAACGGATTTACAAAAGCAAGCAAATGATTATATAATGGATAAAATTAATTCTGATAAAGACATATTGATTTGGGCGGTTTGTGGAGCTGGAAAAACCGAAATAACCTTTAATGTAATTGCAAGATATTTGAATAGGCAACAGTATATTGCTTTTGTAATCCCACGTCGTGATTTATTATTAGAAATTGCGGAGCGTTTAGAATCGCAATTTTCTGAAGCAGTTGTTGGGGTAATTAGTTCCGATGTTAAAAGAAATTTAACAGCCCAAATTTATGTATTGACGCCAAATCAACTAATGCGATTTAAAGATTGTTTTTCTTTAATTATATGTGATGAGGTTGATGCTTTTCCCTTTGAAGAAGATCCACGCTTTAAGTATGCTGTAAAAACAGCCCAAACCAAGCAAGCTAAGGTGATTTATTTAACATCGACACCAAGTGAAGAATTTTTGCGAAAAGATTTAAATACTTTTATTATTTATCGGCGTTGGCATGGTTATTTACTTCCTGTTCCCAAATTAAAATATGTTAATCGTTTAATGCTTAAAATCAACTTAATTCCCAAAGTAATCCCAAATTTATTGAGCAAAGGTCGGAAACTATTAATTTTTGTAGGTAATATCAAAATGGGAGAGAAACTAAATAGCGTTTTAAATTACCGTGGTTATAAAAGTGATTTTGTTCATGCAAATGATGAGAAAAGAATTAATAAGATTGCGAGATTTAAAAAGGGAGAAATAACAATTTTAATTTCAACAACAATTCTAGAACGTGGAGTAACCTTTAGTGGGATTAATGTACTGGTGTTTGACGCCGATAACTATACATATAACCTCGCAGCATTAATTCAAATTGCTGGTCGGGTTAACCGAAAAAAAGATGATCAAGAAGGAGAAGTTATTTTCGCATTTCATAGTAAAAATGAAGTGATTACAAGAGCAATTAAACAGATTGAAAAAATGAATGCAAATTAATACCGGTTTCAGAGAAATGTTTAAGAAAAATAGAATTATTTGGTGTATAATAAGACTGAGGAGAAAATATGAAGATATTAAAAGACAATGAATTAATTGAGTTTAATGAGAATATTTATGTGAATAACGGAAAAATATCTTTTGCGACAGGTGAAAAAGTTATAATCAACCCAAATGCAAAATATATTGTACCCGGATTTATTGATCAACACATCCATGGTGGTGGTGGTGCGGATACAATGGATAATTCAGATGAAGCATTAACTAAATTTGCACAAACTTTGCCAAAAGAGGGGACAACTTCATTTTTACCAACAACAATGACGTATGATCTTGGGGTAGTAAAAGAAGTTTTAGCGAAAATTAAAAAACACGTAGCCGGTGAAACAGAAGCAAACATTGTAGGTGTTCATATGGAAGGACCGTTTATATCAACAGATTTTATTGGGGCCCAAAATCCTGTATATCAGCAAGATCCAAATGTGGAAATATTTAAGTTAGTGAATGAAGAAAATTTAATTAAGGTTGTAACATATGCACCAGAATTAGATGAAAATTATGAACTTACAAAATACCTTAGTAAAAATAATATTGTTGCTTCGGTAGGTCATAGTGGTGCTAGTACAGCGGTAGTAAATGAAGCAATTTCACATGGTTTAAATAACTATACACATTTTCACAATGCATCAACAGGACATCATCATCGTGAACCAGGTGTAGTAACTAGTGGTTTAATGAATAAAGAAGTTAAAGTAGAATTAATTGTCGACGGAATTCATGTTCATCCAGATGTAATAAAGGCCGTTTATAAAATTAAAGGATATGAGAATGTAATTATTATAACTGATGCAATGCGAGCTAAAGGTGAACCTGATGGGGAATATGATTTAGGTGGCCAAGTAGTAATTAAAAAGGGAAATGAAGCTCGTTTAGATACAGGAGTTCTAGCAGGTAGCGTGCTGGAAATGAATGTTGCAGTTAAAAATATGGTTAAATTTAGCGGATGTTTACCAGAGGAAGCATTTAAAATGGCAAGTTATAATGTTGCTAAGCATTTAAATTTAACAACAAAAGGACAAATTACAGAAGGTTATGATTTTGATATTACAGTACTAGATGAAAATTATAATGTATTACAAACATTTGTATCAGGGAAAGAAGCATATAATGAAAAAGGAGAGTAAAATGGAAATTAGAATTTTTGAAAACAAGGAAGCGTTAAATCGTGCAGCAGCAAAATACTTTATTGAGGTAATTAACGAAAAGAAAAAGCCAGTATTAGGATTGGCAACAGGTTCAAGTCCAATTGGAATGTATGAAAAATTAATTGAGGCGTATCAAAAAGAATTAATCGATTTTTCAAATGTAGTAACATATAATTTAGATGAATATTGTGGATTAGATAAAACTCATGAACAAAGTTACTACCGCTTTATGCATGAAAATTTATTTTCACATGTAAATATTAAAGAAGAAAACATTAATATCCCTTCAGGAGAAGGAAACGACGAGGATTTACAAAAAGCATGTGATGAATATAATTTAAAATTACGTGAAAACGAGATTGATATTCAAATTTTAGGAATTGGTTCAAATGGACATATTGCTTTTAATGAGCCTGGAACTCCATTTGGAACAAAAACTCATTGTGTTGAATTAGACCAAAAGACACGTGAGGATAATGCTCGATTCTTTAATAATATTGATGAGGTACCAAAACATGCTATTACAATGGGTCTTGCAAATATTATGAAATCAAAAAAGATTATCTTAATTGCAACAGGTGCAAATAAAGCTGATGCAGTACGAAGAATGATTCAAGGTGATGTAACAGAGCAAATGCCAGCAAGTATTTTACAATTCCATCCAAACGTTGTAATTTTAACTGACCGTGAAGCAGCACAAGAATTTATTAAGTAATAAAAACAGTCCGAATGAAAATTCGGTCTTTTTTCTTGAAGAGAACAATGGGTTATTATTGTAGCATTATTAAATAAAAATATGTTATAATTTAAGTGTAAGAGTGAGTAGAGCAAATGTTTTGAGATATAAAATGGAGGAGTGTTATGAAAAGAATAGTTGCAATATTATTAGTAGTTGTAATTGGAACAGGTGTATCTAAACTTTGGGATAATTTTTCATTTGGTGGATATAAAATGACAAATGAAATAATTGAAAAAGTAAAGGCTGAAGATACTCCATATACATATTATTTTTCAAGTAGTTTTGAAGATGAAACGATTGAATTTAATGTAGAATTTACAGGAGAAGAAATTAAAATCGCCAGTGAAGACATTGTTTATGCAAAAGGTGATGAGGGTTATACAGAATTCATAGATATAATTGTTGAAGACTTAAAAATGACAAGAGAATCATATAAAACTGGAATTGAGGCTACAATAACTGAAAATGATACTAGTTTTTTGGCAAAGGGAAGAACTGAATCAGATAGTAGTTACAATGCTGAGGTTGCAAAGGATGGATCATTTGCAACAGAAAAAAATGTTTTTGATAACGGGATGAATTATGAATATCGTCTAGAATTTAAAGAATAAATTTTAAGTTAATCAAATAATGGTCAAATGGGTATTAGTAAGAAGAATTTAATTTTTAATAATTACATTAGGGTAATTTGATGAAAATTAAGTTCTTTTTTTATTTATCGTAAATTAGATGACTAATTTAAAACGTGATTTATTAACGGAATATGATTAAATCAATAAATGTAAACAAATTCATTTAAAATGAAGTAAAGTTCTAATATTGAAAATAAGAGAATAAAAATTAAAAATATAAAAATAAATATGAAATTTAGAAATATATCGGTTATAATAATAGTTGTGAATATGGAAAATAATATATAAATAAAAATATAAATAAATTAAAGGAGGAAAATGGCAGATAAAAGACGTCGTGGATCACTTGAAGAAAACGATAACTACTCAACAGAAACATCAGAGAAACAAGGATTTAGCATAAAAAAACTAAAGTACTTTATTCCGTTAATAATAATCGTTGCAAGTGGTCTTAGTTTTCGATCATTAATTCCAATAGCGAAATCAACAGTTTCAGCAGTATTAAGTATAACATTTGCAATATCATATTTTTGCTCGTATATCGGAGCATTTAAAACAGGGAAAATTAAAAGAGGATTTGCAACATTTGTTAATATATTTTTAATGATAATTTTCATTGGAATTGGAGCTTTTTCCGTTAGAATTCAATCAGAATTAAATACTATAACAACTAGTGAAGTTACAGCAAAAAAAGTAAATGTAGAAAAAGAAGCATTTAATGTTTTAATTTCAGGAACTGACACTCGAGCAAATGAAATTGACAGTCCATCAAGAAGTGATGTTATAATGGTGGCAACAATCAATCCAAAAGATAATAAAGTACTTTTCACATCACTGCCACGTGATACATACTATCCATTAACATGTTCAGGAAGTTATGATAAATTAACTCATGCTTCAGCACAGTCAATGGAATGTTTACAATCAACAGTTGAAAGTATTTTAGATATAGAAATAAACTATTACATTAAAGCTAATTTTTATTCAGTAATTAATTTAATTGATGCCGTTGGTGGAATTGATATTGAAGTAGATCAAGCTTTCTGTGGGCAAGATGAAAATGATGTGTTAAATGCATATTGTTTCTCACCGGGTCAAACACACATGTCAGGTTCAGAGGCATTATCTTATGCACGTGAACGTAAATCATTTAGTGATGGTGATTACGCAAGAGCAGCTCACCAACAACAAGTAATAAATGCATTTGTGAAAACCGTTATTGCCAATCCGGGTTCATTTAATAATTTAATTACGATTTCGGCAAATAGTGTTCGTACAAATATGACTACTGGAGAACTATTAAACTTATTTGAGTCATTTACAAACTTTGAAAGTGATGGTTCGGTAATCAAAGGTTACGGTTCAATGGAAGATATTCCGCAACAAGGGTTATATGGAACAAGTGTTCAAAATTTAGAACCTGAAAGTTTAGCAGAAGCAAAATTAAAAATTGATGAGTACATGCAATAAGTTGATTTTTAGTAAGCAATTAATATTATAAACATCAAAAGTAAGTTGAGAAAATTCAACTTACTTTCGTAATTATTAATTAAAGACTAGTGATGTAAATGGATTAAAATTATCACGCTTAAAATATTTAGTGATAAATTATCATAATATTGCTATCCTTTGTTATAATATAGTAGATATATAGTTGATATTGTTGAAAATAAAATTTGAAAAGGAGAAAAATGGACAAAAATGAAATGAACGAACAAATGCAAGTGCGTTTAGAAAAAGCAAATGCATTACGTGAAGTAGGGATTGATCCGTTTGCTAATGGATATAAACCTGAAAATAATTCAAATCAAATCATTAGTGATTTTGATCAATTTGATAAAGAACAATTAGATGAGCAAAAAAACGTAGTTACAATTGCCGGTCGTATAATGACAAAGCGTGGTCAAGGAAAAGCAGGATTTGCTAATTTAAAAGATGGAAATGGTGAAATTCAAATTTATGCAAATAAAGGAAATTTAAGTGAAGATGATTTTTCAGTGTGGAAACAACTTGATTTAGGTGATATTGTTTACGTACAAGGAGAAGTTTTTAAAACTAAAGTCGGAGCAATGGCAATTAGAGCGTTAGAATTAAAAATCCTAACAAAAGCAATTAGACCATTACCAGATAAACACCATGGTTTAACGGATATTGAAGAACGTTACCGTCGTCGTTACGTGGACTTAATTGTGAATGATGAATCAAAGCATGCACTAGTATCACGTAGTAAAATTATCTCAGGAATTCGTGAATATTTAAATGAGCGTGACTATTTAGAGGTGGAAACACCAATTTTACAAACAATTGCAGGAGGAGCAGCGGCAAAACCGTTTATTACTCACCACAATACATTAGATATGGATATGTACTTACGTATTGCTCCAGAATTATATTTAAAACGTCTTGTAATTGGAGGATTACCAAAAGTATATGAAATTGGTAAGTTGTTCCGTAATGAAGGGATTTCAATTAAGCACAATCCAGAGTTTACTTCAATTGAAATTTATGCGATGTTTGAAGACATGGAAGGAATGATGACTTTAACCGAAGAAATTATTCAAGATGCATGTCAGCGTGTAAATGGAACGCTACAAATTCAGTATGAAGATTTAGAATTAGATTTAGCAAAATTTGAACGTGTGCATATGGTTGACTTGATTAATAAACATACGGGAATAAACTTCTTTGAAATTACTGATTTAGATGAAGCAATTAAAATTGCAAACGAAAATAATATTGAAATTGAAAAACACCATAGTACAATTGGTCACATTATTAATGAGTTCTTTGAACAAGTGTGTGAAGAAAAATTAATTCAGCCAACATTTGTTTTTGGTCATCCAAAAGAAATTTCACCTTTATCACGATTAAATGATGAAGATGCAAGATTTACAGATCGTTTTGAATTATTTATTGGAGGGCGTGAATATGCAAATGCCTTTAGTGAATTAAACGATCCAATTGATCAAAGAGAGCGTTTTGAAGGTCAAGTAAAAGAACGTGAACTTGGTAATGATGAGGCAACGGAAATTGATTATGACTTTATTGAAGCATTAGAATACGGATTAGCTCCAACAGGAGGGCTTGGAATCGGAATCGACCGACTAGTAATGTTATTAACAAACTCAAGTTCAATTCGTGATGTAATTTTCTTCCCAACGATGAAGAGCAAAAAATAAGTAAAAGTCACATTAGTGACTTTTCTTTTATATGGAGAATAGATGAATTTAAAAAAGAACCAGAAACTAACAGATTTGGAAATTATTGATTATACCCACGAAGGGTTTGGTGTAGCAAAAGTTGATAATATTCCGATTTTTGTGAAATACGCCAAACTCAATCAGCGTTATGATGTGAAATTAGTGAAAGTGGAAAAGAAACTTTGCTATGGGATAATTGTTAGTGAATATCCAAAAGATTATTTATGTGAACACTATCAAAAGTGTGGTGGTTGCAATATTATGCACTTAACTTACGAAGAGCAATTGGGCTTTAAAAAGGGCGTAGTTACAAATCTAATGCAAAAATTTAAAATTACAACTACAGTTCATAATGTAATTGCCAATCCAATTCCAACTGGATATCGAAATAAAGTTTTGATGCCATTTGCAAAAAGCGAAAGTGGTGAAATATTTGCTGGATTTTATCGTGAACGTTCACATGTTGTTGAACCGATTAACTATTGTCATTTGCAAAGTGAAGTGGCGAATAAAATTGCCAAGCGAGTTAGTGAACTAATGAATGAGATTAACGAAAGTGTTTATGATGAGGATACACACAAAGGAAATTTACGTCACTTATTTATTCGTGATGCTCAAAATACAGGCGAAATAATGGTGTGTTTTGTAGTTAATTCACGTAAAATTAAAGAACAAAAATATGTTGTAAAACAACTAACAAAAGAATTTAAGGAAATTAAATCAATTGTTATTAATGAAAATACGCGTCGTACTAATGCAGTACTCGGTTATCGTAACTTTAATATCTATAATTGTAATTTTGTGCATGAAACTTTAGGTGAGTTAAAATATAGAATACTACCAAACGCCTTTTTTCAAATAAATAGTAAGCAAACGAAGGCTATGTACGATAAAGTAGTTGAATATGCAGAATTAGATAAGGGAAAAACAGTATTAGATGCATATTGTGGAGCAGGAAGTATAAGTTTGTTTTTAGCACAACATGCAAATCACGTTACGGGAATTGAAATTGTTCCTGAAGCAATTAAGAGTGCAAATTACAATAAACAAATGAATGCAATTGAAAATGTAAGTTTTATTTGTAATGACATTGAAAAGGAAATCAAGAACTACGAAAATCAAAACCATTTTTTCGATGCCGTAGTTGTTGACCCTCCACGTAAGGGATTGGAAGATAATTTGATTAGTATTTTAAAGCACTATCAACCAAAACGGGTAGTTTATGTTAGTTGTAATCCGGCAACTCTTGCGAGGGATTTATCAAAACTAAGTGATGTATATAATGTTGATGAAATAACACCATTTGATATTTTTTCTCAAACATATCATGTAGAAAATGTTGTTAAATTAACATTAAAATAAAAGTAATTAAGGATAGAAATGGAAATAAACTATTTAAACGTACATGAACAAGTTAACTATTTAAAAAAGAGAAATTTAAAATTTAATTTGATGTCGGAAGAAGCAGCAAAAGATATTTTGCTTCATGAAGCATACTTTCACAAGATTTTAAATTACAAACATACAATTTCCCATTTTCATGTTGCAAATAATACAGATAATTTTAACGGGATTGATTTTAATGATTTGTACGAATTAAAGAAGATTGATAACCAACTGCGAGAATTATTTAACGATATGACTTTAGAAATAGAGAATTATTTTAAAGTATTTATCTTAAGGCACATTGATGAGCATCCGAAAACATGCAATGAGTACATGTATTATGATATTATTGATGTTGATAAAGTTTATCGAATTAATAGTAGAATGAGCAAAAGAATTCGTGACTATGGTGATTATTATTCAGAAAAATATTTAAATAAGTTTCCGAATAAAAAACCAATTTGGGTATTAAATGAATATTTAAGTTTTGGAGAAGTTTTAGAGATTTTTACTAAGTATGTTAAGCGGAAAAAAGCAACAGATTATGAAACATTAATTTATTATTTACGTCAAGCGAAGTTAATAAGAAATATAACAGCTCACAATAATACACTATTAATGGATCAACAAGCAACAAAACTAGAAGTGAAAAATTTAAAACGTGATTTGGAAGCAATATATGGGATAGCGATTAAAGAAAAATATGTTTCGGGAAACCTAACTAATAAATTAGTAAGTACAATTCTAATCTATAAATTACTAGTGCCAAATAATATTTATAAAACTAGAATGAATCGGATTTTTCTTGAACTACATACAATTAGTAAAACATATAGTATATTTGAGCGATATCCAAATGAACAAATAATTAAAGAATTGAGATATTTATACATAATGATAAATAGATTATATTAAATTAAGGGAGGAAGAGTGGCAAAAGTAGTAGTAGGACTAAGTGGTGGAGTTGATTCATCGGTAGCAGCATATTTATTAAAAGAACAAGGACATGAAGTAATCGGTGCTTTTATGCAAAATTGGGACCCTGCTTTAAATGGTGATTTGGCGGATCCGTATATTGATAATGAGGTTTGTCAAGCAGAAGAAGACTTCCAAGACGCAAAAGCAGTAGCGGATAAGTTAGGAATTCCAATATATCGTGTAAATTTTGTTAAGGAATATTGGGATAAAGTATTTACATACTTTTTAGATGAATATAAAAAAGGAAGAACGCCAAATCCAGATATTTTTTGCAATAAATACATTAAGTTTCGTGCTTTTTTAGAATATGCAGAGCAAAATTTTGATTGTGATTATATTGCAATGGGACATTATGCGAAAGTTGAACACGAACCAGTTGTGAGAATGCTTAGAGGGGCTGATGATAATAAAGATCAAACCTATTTCTTAGAGCAACTTAGTCGTGAGCAATTAGCAAAAAGTTTGTTTCCAATTGGGCATATGCAAAAGAGTGAAGTTCGTAAAATTGCAGAAGAACAAGGACTTGTAACAGCGAACAAAAAAGATTCAACCGGAATTTGTTTTATTGGTGAACGAAATTTCACACAATTTTTAACTAATTATTTACACGAACAACCAGGAAATTTTATTGATATTAAATCAGGAAAGGTTGTACAACAACATAAAGGTTTAATGTACTATACAATTGGTCAACGAAAAGGATTAGGGATTGGTGGAAATAAGGAGTTTGCTCCTGAACCATGGTATGTAGTTGGAAAAAATGTCGAAAATAATGTTGTTTATATCGCACAAGGTGATGATAATCACAATTTATTAAGTAATAAATGTCTTGTTGAAAATGTGAATTACATTAATGAAAATCGTGAATTGATCAAAACCGCAAAGTTTCGATATCGTTCAAAAGATGTTGATATTACAAAGTTCAATTGGATTGATGATGAAACAATTGAGATTGAATATGTCGGTGAATTAGCAGTTACTCCAGGACAAGCAGCAGTTTTTTATAACGAAGAAGAATGTTTGGGTGGAGGAGAAATAAGCCAAGTAACTTACAATGGTGAAAATCGTGCTTATGAAACGAAAAATAGACCACTTAGATAAAATGTAATGGTTAGAAAAATGAGTATTATAACTTATTTTTACTAATCATTTTTTTAATATTTAAGCTATTGGTTTTAAATTTAATCAATAAAAAAATATAAAGATAATTTATTGTGATTTTTTAAGAAAAAAACTTGACAAATTTGTGATTAACTGTTATAATAATTCTTGTCTTAAAAAGACGTAGCGAAGAACTTTGAAAACTAAATAGACAATGAACCCTGTCAATTAACTTTGACAAA
>CAZFWW010000003.1:0-38465 GCA_964522645.1 uncultured Mycoplasmatales bacterium | reverse complement strand
TATAATCTTTTTCATTCATAAACTACCCTTTCGAGATAATTATAACACTTATTTTAACTATTTAGTTATTTTCCATAAACAGATTCATCAAGATCTATATCAATATTTTGTTCTAATACTACATTATTTAGTAATTCAAATACAGGTTTACCAACTTGATAATCAATAACTTTATTGTCTTTTACATAAATCATTGTTGGTGTTCCCGTTACTTTTATATCATCAATATCATTCATTTTTGCTGGATCACTTATATAATCTGGGTTGTCACTAGCAGGTGTGTCAGACCCAAATTTTTGTTCATGTGTATTCCAGTCATACCAAGCATTTGAATTTCTACCATCTTTCATATCAACAAGTTTTATTGAAAACTCTGAATCTTCAGGTATTGCATTTTTAAGTCTCGTTATCTCTCCCTTTATCGATTCACAATAGTGGCATGTTGATTGATAATAATAGTAAATTGTCGGTTTTTCATCATCTAATACTTCAGTATAAGTTACATGTTCTAATTCCTTATAGATGTTCTGTGCTGAAAGTGAATAAAAACCTAATGTTCCTGCCCCAATTACTAATAAGGCAAGAAGCGTAACAACTAGTGGACTTTTAATTATTTTCATCTATGTACTACTCCTTATTGATGACATGGCATATTTTGGTAAAAATCACTTGATTCATCCATCATTGAACCATTTCGATAATTCGAATTATTCATCATTCGATTACGGCTACGATAATTTGTATTATCCATCATATTACCAAATCCAGTTGAATTTTCCATCATCTCTTCTTGAAAATCATTGTTAAATTCAAAGTTTTCATTCTCAGTTGATGTAAATTTCTGCATGTAATTTACACAATCTTCAAACGTTACACCACTTGCAGCTAAGGATGTTGTTGGAATAAAGACCAGTAAAAATAAGAAAAATGCTACTTTTTTCATAATTACCTCCTTTCCCATATACATACATTCGTATTCGGGCATATATGTATATACCTAAATTATACACAGAAAATTTTATTTTGTCAAATTATTATGCAAATATACACATGTGTGTATATTTGTGTTACAATTTAATTAGGGAGGATAAAATGAATAATAATGATAATAATGCTCAAAATCAAGAGCAGAGCATAAAACACACAGGATTTATACCTAGTATAAATTGTGTTAGTTGTCAAGAAAAAATATCAAAAGCACTTGCTGGTCTAGTTAGTGATGTTGATGTTAATATCTCAACTAAAAAAATCACTTACATCACTGATAACAACGATGCGGTCTTAAAACGACTAGCTGAAATTGATTATCCAATAGTTGATGAAAATGCGAAAAAAAGTAATAAGGGGACATACATTATTATTATCGGTGTTATTGGTTCACTATATTTCTTAGCCAAAATGACTTTTGTCCATTTTTTCAAAATGGATATTCCAGCATTATCTAATGATTATGTTGACTTCATAGTTGCAACTGCAATTCAATTTGTACTTGGTAAGAAATACATTGTTTCGGCATTAAATGACATTAAATATAAAACTTATGGAATGAACTTTCTAGTTGCCTTGTCAACGACAATTGCTTATGTCTATAGTATCTTTTTGATGTTATTTGGTACCGGTGAGATGTTGTTTTTTGAAATTCAAGTTATATTACTAACGGTTATTTACCTTGGTCATTACATTGAAGATAAAATCAAAAACAAAGCAAATGCTGATATTAATGAATTACTTGATTTAAATGTTAAGCAAATTCTAACTAAAATTGATGATGAATTTGTTTTAAAAGACTTAGAATTTATCCGTCCAAATGAAGTAATTAGACTTAAAATCGGTGATAAGATTCCACTAGATGGAGTTATCATTAAAGGGGCAACAAAAGTCAACGAGTCACTGTTAACTGGCGAGGAGCGACTTATTCCCAAAACAATTGATGATGATGTAATATCTGGTTCAATTAACGAAGAACAAGTTATCGATGTCCTTGTTACCAAAGACTATCAACACTCGTATTTAAATACTTTAATCAACCAAATTGAAGATGTTTCTAAAAGTAAGCCTCGAGTTCAGCAAATTGGTGATAAAATCATTCAAATTTTCGTTCCAATCATTGTTTTACTTTCTATTATTACTTTCTTTTATTGGTATCTAACAACTGGTGATGTTTCATTTGCAGTATATGTTGCATTATCAACATTAATAATTGCATGTCCATGTGCATTAGGTCTTGCAACTCCAATTAGTTTCATGATTGGTAATAGTAAGTTTAATAAAAAACAACTACTTGTTCGCTCAATGGATAAACTCTTAGAATCACATAAAATTGATACCATTGCTTTTGATAAAACCGGAACTCTAATTGACAAAAATGTGCTTGACTACATTTCTTATCAAGATGTTAATTCCGAAACATTAGCAATGATTAAATCAATTGAATATACATCGCCACATCCACTTGCTAAAATGATTGTCAATTATTTATCAGAATATCCAGCAATGATTTTAGAAAAAAATGTTACCGAAACAAAAGGAGTTGGTGTTAAGTATGAAGAATTCCAAATTGGATCATATAAAATTTTAAATAAAGATGATTTAAACATAGTTAAAAATAAATCAAACATCTTTGTTACTAAAAACGATAAAATTTTACTAGAGTTTGTTCTTGATTACCAAATTCGTCCTGAGGCAACACGAGCACTTGAACAATTAAATCAAAAATTCAATACAATTATGGTTACTGGTGATCAACTAGAAAACGCCAATATTGTTGGTGAAGAATTAGCATTTGATGAGATTCATGCAAACGTTATGCCCGAACGTAAGATTGAAATTATTCAAGAATTACAAGCTACTGGGAAAAAAGTCATGTACATTGGTGATGGAATTAATGATACACTTGCCTTAGCTCAAGCCGACTTATCGGTTGCCATTAATGGTGATGTTGAAGCCGTTAAGCAAATTAGTGATGTAATTATTGTTAATAATAACCTTGAAAATATTAACGAAATATTCCACATTAGTAAGAAAATTAGAAATAACGTTTATGAAAACTATTTATGGGCATTTTCATATAATGTCATCGCTATTCCGCTTGCGATGAGTGGACTTTTAAATCCAGCAATTGCTGGAGTAATGATGATTTTATCAAGTATCCTTGTAATTAGTAATGCTAATCGCTTATTAAAAATTTAATTTAAAAATACCACTTCAACATGAAGTGGCATTTTTTATTTATCAGCTTTAATTGCTTTTATATAGTTATTAATTGTATTCGTCCAATTTTCAACTTGCTCATTTGAAACTGTCTGAACTGCCTTTAGTTTATTATCAAGTCCCAAACTAGCCCATTTACTTAAACCAATATTATGATATCCGAGCACCTCATACTCAATAATTGCTGGCTCATTTATGTATAAATTGGCAATTGCTTGAAAGTGCTCTTTTTGATCATTTATCCCCGGAATAATTGGACATCTCAATCTAACTTTTCCACCAATATGTGATAGCATAAGTAATGTATCTAGTATTTTTTCATTACCCTTATTTGTATATTTATGGTGCATTTGACTATCATAATGCTTAAAGTCGATTAAAAATAAATCAACATATTCATTTAGCGTTACTAGTTTTTTCAAATCAATCAACCCATTTGTTTCTAAAGCAATATGAATGTTTTCCTGTTTTAAGCGTTTCATGCACTCTAAGATAAATGCAAAATGCAGTGTTGCCTCACCTCCAGAAAAAGTAACTCCTCCCTGACTTTCAGCATAATAATTTTGATCCTTTAAAACTTTATTAACAACAGTTGTTACATCCAGCTCTTGACCATATATTTTTAATGCTCCTACCTGGCAAACATCAATACACTCTTCACACAATTGACACTTTTTAAAATCTAGTTTATGCTGATTATTTTCAAATTTATGGACATTACTTTTACAGACTGCTAAACATTTTTGACAATTAACACAAATACTTTCATTAAACGACAACTCACGCTTAAATTTAATTGACTCTGGATTATGACACCACTTACACTGCATATTACACCCTTTTAAAAAAACTGTCGTGCGAATTCCTGGACCATCATCTAAGGAAAAACGTTGAATATCAAGCACTACTGCTGTTAATTCTCCCATTAGTTTTTAATTATCCTTATTTTTACGTTAATGATTGCCTCAGGGCTAATTTCTTTAAGTCGAATTAAGCCTGAGGAACTTATCACATCACTAATTTCATCCCCGAGCATATTGACATAACTATATTCAATATCACAATTAAATTCCATTGTCTCGGTTACTTTGTAAGTTGTAGGATTAATAATTCTAATTATAAATTCACCTGCTACAATTGGCATTATACTTGAAATGTAAGCGCAGTTTAAATTTAAATTCTTTGCAAGTGATTTGAATGAAACGTCGTGATTAAGACGATTTATTTCAAAGTATTTTAAAGTATTTGTAAATTTATTCAGTTCTTGTTTTTGGTAATACATTGGACTATTTGCGTATGCTTTAACCTTTTTTATTCGCCATTTTTCCGAACGTTTTTTCCCATAATAATAACTAAATTTAAAGCACATTGCTTCTTGTAATTGGCTATCAGGAGTTTTAATATATTTATACTGATTACCCGAAGCAATTCCTGGTCTACGAAGTAAATCGGGCTTTCCTAAATAACCAACACTACGAAATAATGTCAAAGCCAACTTTGAATTTGTTACTGGCTGATATTCTTTAATTCCCTTACTCATTAAAAGGACCTCACGCTCACCACAAGACAAACCACAATAATTAATCATCGGATAAATTGCTGTTGGTTCTTCTTTGTAATTTAGTTGACGCCATGTATTAATTAACGAACTTATATTTGGGCGTCTAACCTCACCAAATGGAGTCGCAGCAAAGTTATCTTTACTCTTAATATCACTATTAAACACAATACGCATTCGATGATTTAATGCTCGATTTTCTAAGTTTAATTTACAATCTAACTGCGCTTCATTATGTAAAGAAATCATTAATTGATAAGGGATTTCAACAAGCTTTCCCGAATTTGTCCGCTCAACTTTATCACCCGGAATTTTCCACTTTCCAGTTACAAGCATTTTACTAAACATTTGACCTTTTAAAACCTCGACTTGTGCATCACTAAAGTCTAAATGAATAACATGATTTGGGATTGGTTGTGAATAATCATACGTATCCCCATCATCTCCATCATCAATTACTTCCAGCCAATTATCAATAACTAATTGCTCATTTTTAACAAATAATTGAAACTGCCCATTTTCAAGGCGTAAGTGGTAAAAGTCATCCTCAATCTCCCTACCTATTTCAGTATCGATAACTGTTAATGACTTACTTGTTGCTCTAAGCTTAATTATTTGTGGAGTTAACGGTTTAAAGTGACAATTAATCATAACCTTGGTTACATAATAATATAAACTTTCATCATGTTCGCTTGCCAATCGTCGAATTGAACCTCCATATACACGCTTTTGTGTTAATACTGAAAAATCAAGTTGTTGGTTATTATTAAATAATTCAAATCCTTGATTCTTGGTTGTAATTTCAATTACGATTTGTTTTTGGTATTCATGAAAATTACTTGGAAAAATTACAATATCATTTTCATTAACTTGGCTATTTGATTCAACAAGTTTTCGAAGTAAATAATCTTTTGTTGCATAACTTAATTCGTCTGCCTCTTGTAATCGCATTTTAATAATTTGATTTGTTTTATCAGTATTACACCCACATGCACTATCATGAGCATGCGATTTTAAAAGGATTTTCCAAATCTTTTTTAATAGTTCCTGTTTAAAATCAATCCCCAGAAAATTGGCATAAACCATTAGTGGTTCTAATTTATTTACTAAACGCCGCTCAACTTTATCATTTAAATATTTGTGGTCATAACGTGAAGAATAAATTGAACGATGAATTTTTGAATCTTGTGCTTCTAAAAACTCTCCATTAACGGTTGGTAAACTTGATTTCATTTGCTCTAATTTATTCATAAACATCATTGGTGTTGCATCTTCATAAACTAATTCATGTTTAGTGTGAATATTATAAAAATCAATTGTTTTTAAATAATCATAATCGACCTTACGTTGGTCTGAACCAACAGGTAACAATATAATATCGGTTTTAGTTTTAGCTAAAAATATTTCTTCAACCGCCTCAATATCCCGCTTTTGCATCCAAACTTCACCACCGAAGAAATAACCATTCTTTAAATTATACACAACAACTTCAGCATCCCCCGATTGCCAATTAAACTCGCGTTGCTTAACAATTTCATCTGATACACCACGCCAGAAAATGCTGTGCTTAATTCCAAAACCATTATAGATTTTTGGCATATTAATACTTTGCCCAAATGAGTCGACTAAATAACCAATTGCCATATACTTTCCTAAGTCCTGAGCGGCTTTTATTCCGTAATATAAATTACGAGTAATTGACTCACCATCAATAATCATCTCATCAGTTTGTGTATACCAAGGGCCAATGATTAATTTATCAGTAACGACTAATTCTTTAATCACCTGTTCTTGGTCAGGAAAAATTTGGAGATAATCTTCTAAAATACTCATTTGTCCATCTAAAACATAACTATTTATAACACCACTTTTCAAACTATTAATCACATCATCTAAGTGGTAAATAAATTGGATACTTGACTCATTAATTGAAAAGTACCATTCATAATCCCAGTGGGTATGAAGATATGTGTATACTTTTTTCTGCATGGTTTTCCCTCACTCTCATTTTATAGTTCTTCAAATTCTACTACTTCTTCGTTAATACTCTCATTATAACCACCCGTTAAATCAACACCACTTTCATCCGTAAAATCGGTTACAAATGCTGCAAATAAAGCAATGATTAATGATCCTACTAAACCACCTACTAAATATGCCCATCCATTTCCAACACTAACAAATCCGTACAATCCACCTACTGGTGGCATAATATCATACACTCCTAACGCTACTGCTGTTCCTGAAGCAACGGCTGATCCAATAACATTTATTGGTACTAGTTTAAGTGGGTACTTTAATGTAAACGGAATTGCTCCCTCCGTAATCCCAATAAACCCCATCGCAAAAGCACCAAGTCCTGCATCACGGAACGATTGACTAAAGTTTTTTCGACGAATAAGTGTTGCTAATGCATAGCCAAGTGGTGGTGTACAAATTGCAATATTAAGGGCAATTGCAGGTAAATAAATTCCTGATAATAATAGACCATTACAAGCCATCCATGCTGCTTTTCCAACCGGACCACCTAAATCAAAACCAATCATTGCTCCTAAAATCATCGCTACAAATACAAATTGTGAAGAATTTTGCGATAAATCTGAAATCCAATTAACCATTGCAATATTTGCTGTTGAAAGAGGAGTCTTTAGCACAACAACCATCAATAATGCTGTTAATCCAACTGTTATTAATGGTAAGATAACTAGTGGTACTATTCCTGATAATGCTCCTTTAATTTTCACATTATTTTTCACGAAATTTGTAATCCATCCCGCAAACACTCCGGCAACTAATGCACCAACAAATCCCATCATCATATTATTTGCAACCATTCCCCCAATAAAACCAGAAGCAAGACCCGGTTTTCCGGAAATTGAATATGCTAAAAAGGCGGCAAAAACTGCATTCATCAAGCCAATTCCTGTCCAACCTACTTGCTCAAGTTGGTATAAAAGATAATAAAAACCCTCTCCATCGGCATAAGCATTCAAATCTGACACTCCACCGAATAATGCCGTTATTTTAACAACAGCAATTAACATTGATGAACCAATTATTAATGGTAAAATGTATGAAATTGCCGTCATTAAATGTCCTTCGATTACTTTCCACTTACTACTCACATTTGCTTTACTCATTTTTCTCCTTTAATTCCTTAATTTTTTTAATACATTTAGTAATAATAATTTCTGGTTTAGCTACTGCATCACCAATTGCTAGTTTAACTTTAGGCTTACCAGAAAATCGTTCAAGACCTTCTAATTTTAACGTTGATACAATCAGTACTAAATCCGCACTTTGAGCTTCTTCATTAGTAATTTTGTTAACCTGACCCATTATTCCTTGTTGTTCAATTTTAACTGATACTCCTAGTTTTTTCCCCGCATCTTCTAGAGCCTTGGCTGCCATTGGCGTATGAGCAAGACCAGCTGGACACGCAGCGATTCCAACAATTTTCATTGTTCCTCCTTATTGATAAATTTATTAATTTCTGCAAATATTTCTCCCTCTGTTTTTGCTTCTCTAATCCGCTTGACATTCTCAATATCCATAAGTCCCGTTGCAATATTTGATAACATCTGCAAATGTGTTAACTCAGCATTTTGGTCTGGTGCAAGTAAACCAAACACTAAGTCTACTGGCTCATTATCTAGACTTTCCCACGCAACAGAATTAGTTAATTTTAAAAAGATTATACTGGGTTTCACAACCCTTGAACTTCGAGCATGGGGAATGGCAATTCCATTAACCATACCAGTGCAAGTTTCTTCTTCTCTTAACCTTAATGCTTTAAGTAATTCATTTTGGTTACTAGTAATATTTAATTCAAATGCTAACTCACTTATCTTTGCTAACACTTGCTCTTTATTCTTAGCTCCAAATTGTAATACAATGTTCTCTTCGGTAAACATCTTCCTCCTAGTTTAATGTTCGTTCAAGGATTTCTCGTTGAACATTCGGGTTTAAGTCAATAAAACGAGCACTAAACCCACCAACACGAACGACTAAATTTTTATATTGTTCTGGTGTTTTTATCGCTTCTTGTAAATCGGATTTACCTATAACCGACACCATCAGTTGTGAACCACCATGCTTAAAATAACTATCAAATAAACTTTTAATTAATGCTCTTTTTTTAAATGTATCTCGGGAAAACTTGATATTATGAACTGCTCCGGCGTGAATTTCAGGATTAAGTTTTATAATTGAATTCAACATTGCCGTAGGACCACACACATCGCATCCACTTTGGGGATTAACGCCATTACTCATGTATGTAAATTTTTCACGACCATTAGGTGAGGCAAATGTTTTTGTTCCCCATTGTGTACCAATTTGATTGTTAATTACAACTACTAAATAATAATCAAGTCCAACTTTTGTCGCCATTTTTTGAATTCCCTTACATACATATTTATGCATCTCTACTGCAATCGCATCTGCATATTCATTATCATTACCAAACTTAGGAGCATTTAATAATGCTTGTTTTATTTCAGGATAGTCAACAAAATTATTATTTACTGCTTTCATTACCTTGACTAATGAATATTTCTTCTCATCAAACACAACATGTTTTAAAGCAACAAGTGAATCATATGTTGAAATATTTCCGTACGTTTCATTTGTCCCACCCAAATATCTTACTCCACCATCTAATACTGCTTTACCTCGAGCAATACAATCATTTGTTAATAAACTAGTTGCTAAAAAAGAAATATCTTGTTTCAAATATTCATATGATTTTGCTTGAGCAACCGCTGTCATTTCAATATAATAATCAAGCAAAGTTTTATATTGATTTAATACTTCACTAAATGTTCTCAATTTACTTACCGGCTTTAATTTAAGCGTTCCACATTTAGTAATACCATCTGCTGGGTCAACCCCTTCATTTAAAGCAATTGTCAAAATTTTCAGCATATTAATGCATGTATTTGGAGTTGATACACCACATCCTGATAAATTGATTTCACCACATCCAAGTGGAACATATTTTTCCGCTACTTTCAAAGGAATTCCCATTGCCTTTTTTACGGCTGGAATATTTACCTCATCATTATAAATAATTGGAAAAGTAAGCCCCTCCGCAATTGCCTCAAGTGCTAAATCATATACTTCACTATCCATTTCTTCATAATATCGTAATGTTAATTGAGGTTCTATATCCTGATTTTTGCGAATTGCCGCAATTGCCAATTTACAAAAAACATCTGCGTTTTTAGTATTTCTCCGCCCTAGTCCACCAATAATCACTCGACTGTTTGCAAGGGTACGACGTTGTTCCATCTTATCAAACAAATCACATACATAATCTAATGCTGTATCCCATGTTAAATCACCATTATTTAAATCATTGACTAAGAAATCACCTAAGTATTCATCCATTCTTCCATAGTTTATTACTGAAGAAAATAATGAATATAACCACGTTAATTCTAATGCTTCGACAAAAGTTTTTGGCTTATTCGTTCGAATATTTTTCAGTGCTTTATGCATTACATGCCACTTTAAACTTTTTAAATCACAATTCTTCTCAATATCATTAACTAACTGATCAATAATTTGTTGTAATATTCTTAGAGTGCTAATTAAACCTTGATGAAACTGTGTATCACCACTTGCTAAGATAATTTGTTTTAATCCTTCAATTCCATTATCAACTAGCTTATTGTAGTCTAAATACATCCCGCTTAACCTCGTTGTAACAATTGCCGGAAAATCAATTTCAACAAATCTACCTAACTCATTTTCAATTAAATTATCTGCAAAAAACTTTTCTCGTGTATCATTAGCTTGCCAGTAACTAATTACTGTATCAAGTTCGCGAGTAAGTTCAACATCTGATTTTAATTTTTCCTTTATTTCTTGAAGCCGTTCAAACTGAAAGTAATAACCAACTCCACCAACAGTAGTTGTTGTTCCAATTCCTACTGGCAAAATATCAATTGAGCCAACGACAACATCATCACTTGTTACTGAATTAAAAGTGCTTGGATATATAACTTTTAAACAAGCAATTTCCCGTTCAATTTTATCCTCGTGTTGTTGGTGTGTTTTGGTAAACTTAATCAGTAATTTTACTTCTTCAATTAAACTCATCCGGTTTTTAACTTTTTCAATCACATGATAATCATCATTCATAATCTTTTTTACATCTTTGTCTGTTGCCATACTTCCTCCATTTCTGTACCTTATACCAAAATGATAACACATTAAATTTTACTATTCGTTCATAAATTTAAATAAAAATACAGGTTTTTGACTAGTGAATTTGTTCACGATTTTTCACGGCCAAATTATTTACATAAAAAAATCTACTTTTACAAGTAGCCTTTATTTGTATCATTTAATATTATTTTTAACCTATAGAACGAAAATTGTTAAAAAGAATTTATTAATATTTCAAACTTATAATTTACATATAAAAAAACAGGATTATAGGTCAACCCTATGACTCCATGCTTTTTAAATAATTAGTACATTTATAAACTTAAAAATAATAAGTCAAGAAAATACATAAGTGAATATTTACTTGATATTGGGTAATCACGAGCAGTATATTCTCCGTCTAAATTATTATCGAGACAAAATACTTTTTCTACTGCACATGCTAATTTTGAAGCTTTATTATTTGTTATTAAGTGAATATCATTGTTGATTATCTTCGTAAATGTCTGTAATTCTCGGGAATTACCACTATTTGAAATATATAAGACTAGGTCTTTACTCTGAATATCACCAAGCGAATCTATTTCTTTTTTCGAATCAACATTGAATACAACATCATAATTTCTTCGAATTAATCGTCCCGAAAAATCTAATGCTGGAACTTTACTTTGTCCCGCAGCATATATGTATATTCTGTCAGATTTTTTAATTCTTTCTACGAGTTTTTTTATGCTTTGTTCATTTTCTTTAAAATATTCATCAACAAGTGAAAAAGTCTTTAAAATTTGTTCATCAACTTTTATTCCTTCGCTCATTAATTCTAATTTAAAAATTACGAATGAATCATATCCTAATTTGTTGATAAATTTCATTACAAGAGCTGGCGAGCAATATGAACCTTTTGCCAATTCTCTTACAGTCATTTTTGATACCATTTCTTTATTATTTAAAATATAGTCTGCAATTAATCTTTCACTTTGCGTGAATTCATCATGGATAAGTAAAATTTTATTAATCGGTTTTGATAATGCCATTTTTATAAATCCATTCTCACTATTTTTATCTTTCCATTTGACTTATTAATAATTTTCATATACTTATTATTTTCAATTTTAATCCATAACTCTTTTTTTATCCTTTTTAAACCATTTTCCTTTCTCATTCAGTACCTCCATTTTATGAGACTATATATAAATAATAGCATAATTACATAGGAGTAATACTAAACTAAGCATATAAAAAAACATGTTTATCATTTGTGAACTTGTTCACAAAAACGAGTTTTTGTATCATCTTTTTCTTGAAAAGTGTTTTCAAATTAAAAAACCACTAATTAAAGTGGTTTTGGTTTCAGGATATTTAAACTATAAATTAATACAATTTTGCTTTATCTACTGTATCTAATAGCGTTAACTTATGTTTTATTACTTTTCTTGCATCTAGTGACGCTTTTTTGTAAATTGTGTGTGGTTCCATTGCCAAAGGCTCTTCTTTTAAGTATTTTCGTACTCCTTCATATAACACAGATTTATAATCACTTGAAATATTTACCTTTTGAACTCCAATTTTTGCTGCTTTTGCTATTTCTTCATCCTTATTATTTGAGCCTCCATGTAATACCAAATATTTATCTGTTACTTGTACAATCTCTTCTAAAATATCTAATTTTAATTCTGGGATCAAATCCTTTGGATATAGTCCATGAGCAGTCCCAATTGCAATTGCTAAAGTATCAACTCCTGTCTCATTAACATACTTCACAACATCTTTAGGATCCGTATAAATTATTTCATTTGCAACCGTTTCGTAATTTCCAGCATTTGAACCAATTGTTCCAAGTTCACCTTCAACTGATATGTTGTTTTCTTTACATAATTCAACAACTTTTTTACTAATTGTAATATTATCTTCAAGGCTTTCAAGTGATGCATCAATCATTACAGATGTAAATCCACACTTAATTGCACGAATAATTTGATATATATTTGCACCATGGTCTAAGTGAACAACAACTGGTAATAAAGATTTTTTAGCTGTTTCCACAACATATCTTGCAAACTCATCACCAATATATTCTAATTCATCTGGGTGAATTGCCAAAATCACTGGTGCATTTTGTTTTTCACACTCCGCCATTACAACTTTAAGCATTGTTTCATTTCCGACATTAAATGCCGGTACTGCAAATTTGTGTTCCTTTGCTACTTTTAACATTTCATTCATATTTATTAACATTATAACTCCTCAATTTTAATTTCTTCTAAGTCAATTTCTGTTTCTATTTCTGGTTTTATCTCTACATCTCTTTTAATAAAGGCTAATATTACACCAGTAACAATTGTTCCGGCAGCCAGGGCAATTAAAAACCAAATTGGCTTTGTCATCGCTGGAACAATAAACATTCCACCTGATGGGACTGGTGAACCAACATCAGCAACCATTATAATTGCACCCGTTACCATTGCCCCAAGAGTAGTACTTGTTACAATTCGCAGTGGATCGGTTGCTACAATTGGTAATACTCCTTCTGTAATCATACAAAATCCTAACGGTAATGCCATTTTAACTTCTTCTTGTTCTTTTTTCGAGAATTTCTTTTTATTTAAAAAGTATGCAAACCCAATTCCAAAAGGTGGAACCATTGATGCTGCTACTTTAACGGCTTCGGGACCAAGTACTCCATCAAGTAATAATCCATCAGCAAATAATGAGGCTGTTTTATTTACAGGACCACCAAAATCAAAGGCAACCATACCACCTAAAATTGCTCCAAATACTGCATTTGAGCCATCACTCATATTTAATAACATTTCTGTTAATGCATTCGTTGCATAAACGATTGGTACACCAATGACAAAGAACATTAATAAACCGACTATCAATGATGATAGAAGTGGTAAAATCATCATTGGCATTAGTGACTCTGCCCATCTCGGGACTTTAATTGTTCGTTTTAGATAAACAATGAAAAAACCAACAACATATCCTCCAAGCATTCCTCCAAAAAAACCAGCACCAATGGCATTTGCAATTGAACCCATTAATAGACCAGGGGCAATACCGGGGCGATCAGCAATTGAGTAGGCGATTCCGGCGGCCATTACTGGTGAGATGATTTGCATTCCCATTACTCCAAGTGAAGTTAATGCATCCCATACGCTATACGATTGACTATAATCAGCAATAACCTGTCCACCAGCTAAGTTACCAATGGCAATGAGTAATCCAGATGCTACAATTAGTGGTAGCATGTATGATATTGCTGTTAATGCATGTTTTTTTAATTGTAAATTTTTCATCATAACTCCTTTTCAATTTTCTCCATCAATTGCTTTGGTGCTTTAATTGCGATATGCGTTGGAATTCTCACAATTTTTTTACCAACAAAGCGTTCTTCTGATACTTTAATATCAACTGCTAAAATCACAATATCCGCATTTGCAATTTGTTCTTTAGTTAAACCAAACTCTGTCCCAATTGTTCCTTGAGTTTCAATATATATTTCGTGTCCTGCATCAACTGCAGCTTTCATTAATTTCTCACGCGATATGTATGTGTGAGCAACTCCGGCTGTACAAGCACAAATTCCGACAATTTTCATAATTCATCACCTACCATATTGATTTTATTTACTAATTTTTGTTTATCTCGTTCATTTAATAACACACTTTGAAATTCTTCATCCATTAAACTCTTAGCAATTGCTGCAATTTTACGCAAGTGCCGATTATCATGTTCATTTTTATTAACAACAATTCCAAAAACCACTTTAACTGGTTCTTGATCATATGCATCCCAATCAACTCCATTTTCAAAAATATGTAAAAAGACATGTGAACCATTTACACCTGAAATAATTGAATGCGGAGTTGCAAAGCCTAAACCAATTGCTGTATTACCAAGTTTTTCACGTTCTTTATATCCCTCATGCAATTGTGATTCATCTAACTGTAAATATTCTGCTTCAAATTTGCTAATTATTTTTAATGCTTCATCCATCTTTAATTCCGATTCGTTATTAATAATTTGGATCATTTCTTGTGTTACCATTCCCTTCATAAATAAAACCTCCTTTCTTCTTTCTACTCTCAGTTTACCATTTATTATTAATTAAAAAAAACTCGTTTTGCACCATACGGTGCAAACGAGTTATAATTTTTCTAAAACACTATTGATATTAATAAGAAGTTCCATCTCACTCTCAGAGTTAGTTATTTTTGTTCGATATTTCTCTTGTTCAACCATTTTGGTCAAAATTTCAAATAGTCGTGAAATTTCAAAGTCAATTGATTTTTTAAAAGCACAAATGATAAATAACGAAACTTCATTTCCCTGGACATTTATTTTATTATGTACTGTTGTTATATAAAGCATATTTTCATTTGCACAATAATCAAGCGGATGAACAATCATCGTTTCATAACCAATATAAGTTGTTCCAACAATCTCCCGCTTTTCACACTCATTAATAAATGAAATTGCATCGGTAATTACTTTTTCTTTTTCCCATTTAATTGCTGCTTGTTTTAAAATATCACTAAATGTTGGTTGAAATAAAAATACTTTCAAATATCTTTGGTGTAAGAAATTTTTCATAAATAATAAATTACCACTTTCCCGTTTTAACATTTGGTCAATTTGATTAATATTTTGCTTACTAATTATCGGACTTAATTTCAACTCTGGTACTTGACTATTGATTTTTAGAACTTCGAAATTGATAATTAATTTAATTTCCTGCTGGTGGTACAATACTTTTTGTTTGGCTGCTTTAGGACTTACAACAATAATTTTAATATTTTTTGTATACTGATATTCAATCCAAGAAATATAATATTTAATGATATCATTTACGGTACTCGCTACAATTAAAATTGATTTGCTATATTTTGAATTAAATAGCAATGATTGGATATCGGTTGTAATATAAGCAACCGCATCCCGACTTTTAATCTCTTTTAATCCCACATAATTTAGCAACTGTTGAGCAATTGAAAAACTATATGGATATAAGCGGATAATCCGTTTTGTTTTGCGATATTTAAAATTAATGCCATATGATAATTGAAGTGACAACTGTTTAATTTTAAAAATAATATTTTGATAACTTAGGCTATCATAACTAATCTGTAAATTATATTCTCGTTCTAGTTTATTAAAGAAATTTGTCGCATGTGAATCACGTGAAAAGGAACCTGAATCTTCATAACCAATTGCAATGATTAATTCTTCGAGTATTTTTAATTCTTCTGGTGATAAGTTTTGCTTGAGCAGTTTTTGAAGCGAAACATTATTATTACTGAAATTAATTCTTCTAATAATCGCAATGTAGTATAAATACCAAAATATTTGAAAACGTGTATAATCATTAGCAACATTATATTTAGAATTCATAAACTTAACTTGTAGTTTTTCATATAGTTCACTTGAGATGTTTTCATAAAAAAATACACGTAAATTAAAAGAATTATGATCAACTGCAACTTGACTTTCCTCAAGAACAAAATTAATAAATACTTTTGATTTTTCCAAAAAATCAGCAATTAATGTTACATTACTACCATTTATTTTCAACTTTAAATTACCATGATTAAGTTCAGATTGCAAAAAATGAAGGTCTTTTTTTATTGTTACTTCTTGAGAATAGGTTTGGTTAATTAGATTTTGAATACTTGTATTTTCATTGCAAAGCAACGTTCCTAGAATGTAGAGTCTACGCTGATTATACGTTGTAATCCCAACTTGAAGGTTCATTAAATCATTTAATAGAAGTTCAATAATTAGCCGTTCTCGCTTTAGAAAATAGTAACCCTGCTCATATGAATAACGTAATTCACAATCGTATTTTAAAGCATAATTTTTAGCCTCTGCAATTCGATACTTTGCCGTTCTTAAACTCACTTCTTGTTTATTTGCAATAACTTTAGTATTAATATATTCATCTTTAACAATTAACTTTAAAATTTCGTAAACATAATCTTTCATTTTTCTCCACCCTAACATTTAATAACTAATTTTATTTTACACCATTTCTTTAGTTTTAAAAAAATATTCACAAATATCTCTATTTGTGAACATTTAAATTTAATTATTTTGTTGTTACTGTTAAAACAATTGTTGTTCCAAGTGCGACAAGTTCAGAACTACGACTTACTTTACTTACAGTTCCTTTTGTTTCGTCTTCATCTTTAACATACTTAATTTGATATTTTAAATTTGCACCTTCTTTGTTTAAATCATCAATTGTTGTTTGGACTTCATAAATATTCATTCCAGTGAAATCTTGAAGGAATAAACGACCTTTTGAAACAACTACATCAACTGTATCACCTTCATAAATTGCTGAACCTACTACTTTCTCCTGACTAATGATTACCCCTTTGGCTACGGTATCACTATACATTTCTTTCGGATTTAAAGTGATTTCGTTTTCTTCGGCAATTTTTTCCGCTTTTTCTAAAGTATAACCATATACTTGTGGCATTGGTTCACCTGGTCCCTTTGAAACTACTACTTCAAGTTTATCAGAGAACCCTAATTTTTTTCCTTTTGCAACACTTTGAGAAACAATATACCCTTCTGGATAATTGTGTGTTTCCCTCTTGACTTTTAAAATCAGTCCATTTTCTGTTGCAAAGTCTTCGGCTTTTGAAAGAAGCTGAGTACTAAAATCTGGTACTACTGCTTTTTTATTTTCGGATTTTTTCCCTGCTGATACAATTATTAATGCATCATTTTTACGACGATAATTTTCAGCATTGATAAATTCTTCAGGAAAATCAACACGAATAAATTGGCCTTTTTCAATGTCATTATCATACTCTTTGACAATTTTAACTTTATCCAGTAATTTATCATTGATAAAATTTTCAATATCTTTTTCATTTGTTTTTTTCGTAAATTCAAATTTAATTGGTTCTTCTAAATCAGGTCCATTACTTACCTTAAATACTTGCATTTGACCAATCCCAATTTTATCACCTGCTGGGATTAATTGCTCAACAATTTCCCCTTTTGGGACATCTTTTTTGTCGATATACTCAATATCATACTTGATTGCCGATTTATTCATTTTATCCTCAGCATAATCAATTTTTTCCCCAACAAATGATTCAACGCTTGTGGCATTTACAAATAAATACAACCAAACTGAGATACTAAAAATGATGATGATTGTTCCACAAATTGCTGCTACCCGAGCAAATTTATATTTATGAAAATCAGGATCAATTTTAATTTCTTCTTCGGCAAAAGCCCCAGTTCTTTTTGGCTTTTCGATTTCATTTTGTTCTTTTTTACTACTATTTGTTTCTGGTATCACTCTATTATTTTGTTTATTTTTCTCTAATTTTTTCTTACTTTCTTGTGTTGAATTTTCTACTTTTTCTTGAGCTTTTTTAATGCTTTGTGCTTCTTTATTTTGCTTTTTTTCATACGACTTATTAGTAAAACCATTTAAAAAATTATCCATTAATCTTCTAAATAAGTAGTATTACTCTGCAAAATCATACTCACTTAATACTCCTTTATCTAATTTCAAGCAAATATCTGATTCACTAGCAACTGCATTAGTATGCGTAACAATGATAATTGTTTTATTATGTTCATGTGCTAAACTTTTAAATAAAGCAATGATTTCTGTTTCTGTTTCGGTATCTAAATTCCCCGTTGGCTCATCAGCAAAAATCAAATCAACATTTGTTGCCAAACTTCTTGCAATTGCAACCCTTTGTTGCTCTCCACCTGATAATTTATTTACTTTTCTATTTGCTTTTGACTCAACAATTCCAACATAATTTAATAAATTTAATGCTACTTCTTTTTTATTTGTTGGTAATTCGTTTTCAGTAATTCCAAATGCTGTCATTATATTATCAAGTGCTGTTTGATATTCAATTAAATTGTATTGTTGAAATACAATAGATGTTTTATTACGACGGTATTTATCATGCCCGTAACTACTAATTTCTTGTCCATCAACATAGATTTGACCTTTTGTTGGTTCATCAAGTCCGCAAAGTAATGAAACTAACGTTGTCTTACCGCTTCCACTATGTCCAAGAATTGCATATAACTTTCCTCTTTCAAATTCATAGTTTATATTATCTAATATTACACGTACCTGGTCTCCATCACGAAATTGGTGCGTTAAATTTTCAATTTTTAACATTTTCTTCCATCCTTTCTATAACAATATTTCCTTTGGTTTTAATCTTAATATATATATTGCCGGAATTGCTGTAGAAATTAACGTAAAGAAGAATGTAATTCCTACTAATTTTATTGCTGCTGTAGTTTCAAATGGTAAACCTACTACTTCTTGATTTTCTTCCGCTTCATACTTAACATACCCATAATCCTGACCATATACTATTTCTTGTGATGAACTCATTGCTTTATTTGCAACCACTTGACCAATTGGAACTGATATTATTGTCATTGCAAGGGCAATAATCATTAATTCTAATGCTAATTGGAAATATACATTTTTCTTACTTAAGCCTAAAGCACGTAAAATTCCAATTTCCTTTCTTCTTGAATGGACAAATAATATAACAATTAATGTTAATACTACTACTAGTAATACTGACATGTATTTTGCATATTGAGATGTAACGATCGTTAATTCAAAAATCATTTCATAATCATTTGGTATCTCCCATGTATCTAAGTGCAGGCTAGCGTCTTTACCTGTTACATCTTTAATAAATTTTTTGAAATCTTCTTCATATTTAATATCAGTAAGTTCAACAGTAATAGCTAAATTGTTTGTACTATATTCATTATCTATAACAAATTCTTCAAAATAATTAATTGGAATATATACTTGCGTTTTTTCTTCAGGTAAAAAGTCATTAAATTCTTCTACTTCCTCTTCTGAAATATATCCTTGTTTAACCATTTCTTCATTAAATGTATCATGGTCTTTTTTTAAAGTTTCTAGTTCTGCCGGTGTTGGATTAACACTATAAGTTCCCGCAATTTTCACGGTTACTTGTTCCCCTTCACTCAGATCCATTCCCAGGTTATATGTTACTTCATCTCCTACATTTAAGTTTAATGCTTCAAGTAATTCATCATTTAAAATCACTCCTTGCATTTTATCTAATTCGGCTTGGGTAAAGTTATACTTAATAAATGAAAAAAATGATTGTTCACTGTCGATTGAAGATAATGAAGTCAACATCCCATAATTTCCAGTCATTCCCCACCCTAATAAATCTTTGTTAATAAATTGTTCTGGTAATTTATAACTTGCATCAAAAAATTCGGCAACTCTATCAATCATGAATTTTTCAATATGTTCATATTCAGAAATTTTTTCAGAATCTTCCTTTGTAAATTCCTCAACCGCCATCATCATACCACTTGTTTCATAATCTGGTGAAACATAATAACTAGGATTTTTATCCTTATAATGCTCATTCTTAATTCTTGTTGCCGTTTCATTTATCGTTAATGCCGCATAAATGAAGCTAAATGATATTAGCATGACAATCGCAATAATTGCCGATTTACCAATATTATTTTTAATAAACGTCAGGCTTCGACCTATTATATTCATTTTCCCTCTTTTCTTCTTACATCTCTTTAAATATTACATCTTTTTAATCACTCAACCTTATAATTATTGTAACATTTCTTTACAGAAGTGTCAATTTAAAACCCTTTCATAAAGTGGATATTATGTGAAGAATTGGTGAAGATACTATCATTTGTTTAAGTATTGTCACATTAGTGTCAATATGAACAGATTAAGTTTAAAAAAATATTGTTGAAATTCATCAACAATACTTTTATTTTATTATGCTAAATCGTTTATTACAGCCTGTGCTGCAATTGCTCCATCATTAATCGCAGTTGAAATTTGGCGTAGGTGTTTTGGAATAACATCACCTGCTGCATAAATTCCTTTTACTTTTGTACGCATATCGGCATCAACAACAATGTTTTTATCCGCATTTAAAATTCCTAACTCGCCAAAATTTGAAGTCATTGCAATTAAACCTACATAGATAAACACACCAGATGTTTTCATGATTTTTTGCTCTTTTGTAATGACATTTTCAACAGTGATGTTAGATACTATTTCCTCACCACTAATGGCTTTAACGACTGAATCTAATTCAAATTTAATATTTTCACGGCGTTTTACGTTTTCAACAATGTACCCTTCAGCTCTAAATTCTTGACGACGGTGAACAATTGTTACTGAATTACAAATTTCTGATAAATAAAGCGCTTCTTCAAGTGCAGAATTTCCACCTCCAACTACAACAACATCTTGGTCTTTAAAGAAGTTTCCATCACATACGGCACAATATGAAACTCCTTTTCCTGAAAATTCACTTTCACCTGTGATTCCAAGTTTTCGGTTTTCTGTACCAGTTGCTAAAATAACTGCTTTAGCATTATATTTCCCCATATTTGTTTGGATTAAAAAATCTTTTTCTCCATGTTTTTCAACTTTTGTCACATCACCATATTCGTATACTGCTCCAAATTTAAGTGCATGTTTATGCATTTGGGCTGATAAGTCGCGTCCAGAAATTGATTCAAATCCTGGATAGTTTTCAACTAAGTGGGTTACAAACATTTTCCCACCTGGTGCACCTTTTTCGATTATTAGAGTTTTAAGTCCTGCACGTGAAGCATACACAGCTGCTGTTAAACCAGCAGGTCCTGCTCCAACTATTACTACATCATATTCCATTATTTCCTCCTTAGTCATATTAATTATAACATACGATTTACACACTAGTTAATATTTACTTATAACTTTCTCGGCAATTGCAATGTCCTGAGCAAAGTCAAACAATTTAAAATCTGGATTTCCCGATTGTTTAATGCCAATAAAATCACCTTGACCTCGATATTCCAAATCCTTTTGGGCAAGAATCTCACCATTATCAAACTTTTCAACTAATTTTAAGCGTTCAATTGATGAGGCTGTTTTACTATTTGTATATAAAAAACAATAACTATCTAAATCACTTCTTCCAACTCTTCCGCGGAGTTGGTGTAAGGTAGCAAGTCCATAGTGTTCTGCATTTAGTACAACAATAACGGTTGCCTTTGGAATATCAATCCCAACTTCAATTACGGTTGTAGTCACTAAAATATCAACTTCTTCATTTTTAAAATCATTCATTATTATTTCTTTATCATAACTTTTCATTGGTCCATAGAGCATTTGTAATTTAACTTGATTTTGATAACGCTTCTTTAATCCTTCATAAACACTCTGAACATCTGCAAGATCTAGTTGTTCATTTTCTTCAACAAGTGGACAGACAAAAAACACTTGATTTTTCTTTGCCAATTCTTGTTCAATTACCTGCATCATTTCATTACGTTTGCTTTTAGTAATCACCTGCGTTTTTACAGGTTTACGCCCTGTTGGTTTTTGGTCAAGGCGAAATACACTAAATACGCCAAATAATGTTTGAGCAAGCGTACGTGGAATTGGCGTTGCTGATAAGTATAAGTAATTTGTATTTTTTCCTTTATCAATTAATTTATTACGTTGTTCAACCCCAAAGCGATGCTGTTCATCAATAATTACAAAACCTAAATCTTTAAATTCAACATCATCTTGAACTAAAGCATGGGTTCCAACAACAAGTTCAGTTGCTCCTACTTGGAGTGAGGATTTTATCCGACGTTTTTGTTGTTTTGTCGTAGCACCCGTTAATAATTCAACGCGAAGTTCAGGAATTAATGTTGTAATTACATTATAAATTTGATTTGCAAGTAACTCAGTTGGTGCCATAAAAGCAACTTGCTTTTTTGCTAAAATAAACGTTAATGCTATGGTTAAACTAGTAATGGTTTTTCCACTACCAACATCTCCTAAAAGGAGTCCTTTTAACTTATATTCACTTTTAATAATTGATTTTGCTTCATTAATCACATCTTGTTGGGACTGCGTCAATAAATATGGCAGACCATTAATAAAACTATTAATTTCTTTTTGGGAAAATTCAATTTGGTTATTACTACTCTTGTCATTAATGCTCTTCATGTAAAGCATTTGGCGATAATAAGCATCAAATTCATACTCTTTATATTTGATTTGGGCTTGATTTAATGCTTTAACCGAGGTAGGGTTATGAATTTCTTTAAGCAGTTCTTGCTCTTTGTGGGCATTTGGATAGCTCGAAAAAAGCTTGTTAATCATTGTATTGATTTTGCGGTTATTAATTCCGGTTATTTTTGAATAAATTGGCACAATTTGCTCATCACTCTGATTAAGTTCAATTGCATCTTCATCAATCTTTTTAACTTTACTTGCAGTTATTGTATTTTTAGTTGCATCGTATTTACCATAAATTTCGATTAAATCACCTTGGTTAAATGTAAACTTTAAATACCTTTGATTCCAAGCAGTTATTTTATATTCTTCAGTATTTGTTTGCACCGAAAAATTTGTAACTACTAAGTTTTTACGGGGTTGATACTGGCTGAGATTGGAAACAATTGTTGCTTTAACCACGACCTTTTCATTATGAACGGGAATCTTGTTATTTGTAAAATATTGGTATGAGATAGGAAAAAATTCAACCAAGTCCTTGATTGAATATATTTCTTTTTTATTTAATTTTTCGATTGTCTTCGGACCAAATCCTTTAACATCAGCTAAATTTATCATTAGGCTCCTAAATAATTGAAATTAAATAACTATAAACTGGTTGGTTTGTTTCATAAACTGTTACTTCAGTAAATGGTGAGTGTTCTTCAACATAGTCCTCTAATCTTTCAATTACACTACGATTCCCATCTTCACCAACTAAAACGGTAATGATTTCACAATCATCTTCGATTCCAGCATTAACAACATCTAGTAATAATTTTTCTAATTTTGCTGTTGAATGTTTTATTTTCCCATTAACAATTCCCATAAAGTCATTTTCTTTAATTTCAACACCTTCAATTGATGTATCTTTAATTGCATTAGTAATTTCAATATTCGTTAAATCTTCAATTGCTGCTGTCATTGTTTCAATGTTTTCAGCAAAGTTTCCTTCTGGATTATAATTCATTAAGCACTCTAAAGCTTGTGTCATGTGCTTAGTTGGAATAATTTCAACTTCAACACCTTCAACTAAATCTTTTGCTGCTTGAGCTGCCATGATAATATTTGAGTTATTTGGTAAAACAACTACTTTTGAAGCATTTACTGCTTCAATTGCCTTCGTAATATCTTCAATTGAAGGATTAAGTGTTTGTCCACCTTCAATAATTTCAACATCTTGAACTTCTTTAAATAAGTCTGCCATTTCACGACTTGAAGCAACTGTTACAATTCCCATTTCTTTACGCTGAGCTTTTGCTTTTTCTTGTGCTTCTTCAGCCTGAATTCTCATATTTTCTGATTTAATGTGACGAATTTGTCCCATTGTTAAACCATATTCAAAGACTGTAAGTGGTGTTTCTGTATGCACGTGAATTTTTAAAATATCTTCATCCATTACCGCAACAATTGAATCACCATAAGTTTCTAATTTAGCACGTACATCATTAATTTCAATTTCTTCTGGATTATCAAGACGAATTAACATTTCCGTACAGAACCCAAATTCAATTTCTTCTGGATTCATTGAATGCTCTTCTGTTGAACGAAAGGCTTCAAAGTTTTGGCTTGATGTTAAATCAATTGTTTCCCCTTTAAGTGATGCCATCATCCCTTCAAATACGTATACAAGTCCTTTACCTCCACTATCAACAACTCCTACTTCTTTTAAAACTGGTAATAATTCTGGCGTGTTTTCTAGTGATACGTTTGCATTTGTAATTAACGTTTCAAAAAATTCAATTACGTCCTCTACGGCACTTGTCGTTTCTGTCATTTCACGAGCGACAGTTAAAATTGTTCCTTCAACGGCTTTAATTACTGAACCATAAGCACGTTTAACTCCTTGTTCTAATGCCGCATGGTATTGGTCAGCTGTTACTTCATCTTTTGCTTCTAAACCTTCAGCAATTCCACGGAAGAATTGTGATAAGATAACTCCTGAGTTCCCACGAGCACCCATTAATAGACCTTTTGAAAATGCTTTAGCAACATTTCCTATTTGATTTGTTTCTAAATTTAAAATACTTTGAACTCCTGATTGGTAGGTCATATTCATGTTTGAACCTGTATCTCCATCTGGTACTGGGAATACATTTAGTGCATTTACTTCTTCTTTATGTGCATCTAAAACTTCTCCACCATATAAAAGCATTTCCTTATATTTTTTCGCTGTTATTATTTTATTCATTTCCTTACCTCTCGATTATTCCTTCTATTAATATGTCTACATGTTCAACTTCAAGACCATAATGTCTTTGAATTGAAAATTTAATTGTATCTTGTACAACTTGACTTAATGTTGCAAAGTTTACGTCAGCTGATACTTGAACATGACATTTAATTCCAACTACTCCTAACTTTGTTGGATAAACTCGAACCGCTTTGCGGTAATCATTTTTAAATAACCCTTTAACTTTTTGAACAATTCCTTGACGCCCAATTGCCACGATTCCCGGAATCATCTTTAATTGTTCTTCCACCATTATTTCGATTTCTAACCCATTAATGATGATGTTTCCATTTTCTTTTTTTACGATAATTTCCATTAGTCCTCCTTAATACTTTCAATCCAATTACAAATTTGTTCAAAACTTTTTGCTTCTTTTGAAATATAATCGGCTTTCTTTTCTCCATCAATTAATGCTACAAATGATGGGATTCCAAATACATTGTAATGTTTTGAAAGTTCTATATTTTCATCTGAATCTACATACACAAACTTCCAATCATCCTTGTATTTATCAACAATAAGATGAATGTATTGTTTTAGTGCGACACAATCACCACACCAATCAGTTGAAAACACAATAATTATCTTGCCTTTTTCTAATTCCTCAATGTTCTCTAAGTTATGCATATGCCTCCTATCTTTAATATTATATCATATCCAATTACTTGGTTTGCTTTAATTGTCCAACCATTTTAAAAAAATCGGCTTCAAACACGATATTTTAGGGATTATCCAAACTATAATTACATTAATTTATCTGGTATTTTAGAAAAATTTCCCTTTCTTTTCACCAAATTCATTAATTATTCCACCATTTATCTATTTTTTGATAAAATAGATAGTTAGGAGGTATAAATGGCTGAAAATAAAATAACTCATGCATTTTACGCTGGAAACATAATTACTGAAGAAGATATCTATAAAGAAAGGGATGATCGTAAATATCGTGGAAATATTTATTGTCCTGAATGTCATCAAGCAAAATTAACCGTTCGTGGAACGAAAAAAAATAAAGAACTAGTCTTAATTAAGGGAACAGAACATCACGAAAATTGTTCATATAAATATCGTAATGCAACGTTTAAGCAAGCACGACTTGTCTACAATGAAGCTGAAACCTATAATGTTAATAAGGTCTTTACTAAAATCTTCACAACATTATTTAAAAGTGATGATAAAGTCGTTCCGGCTGGCGGAGTCTTTAATTGTCCAATCTCGCAAAAAAGTGAAAAACCTAAATTCAGAAAAGTTTTAATTCCCCTTACTCATGTTGAGAAAATCACTAAGGATAATTTAAACCAAGAACAGTTTTTTTACGGGAAAGTTAGATACGAAATTAGTAAATTACAAGACGGAAATTATTTATTAAAAGTATTAGCACCAAAATCTTCATTCCAATATTTCACAATTGAAATCAGTGCTAAATCTTATAAATACATTCCAAGCAAGATTAAAAACCCAAATCGTAAGAGTCAAAAAGGTGTTTATTTCTTATACTTTGGAAAATTAACGGAAGACCGTCGTAAATTTAAAAGTTCTAAACTACGAAGTGCAAATTATTTAAAAACATATTTACCACATGATGATAGTGAAAAAGATGCACGAAAACCAAAATTAAACATGCAACAATTAAAATTACTTAAAACTAAATATAAAAAATAATTAAAACTTAAACAAACAAATAATGGCAAGCGAATAATTCGCTTGGCTTTTTTATTTAATCATTATTTATCATTAAAAGGAACTAATCTTGGTTTATCCCATTTAAATAGTTCCTTTTTTTATTTTTAATCTCAAATTATTTTACATACTTATCCACATAATCTAAATAATACTGCCAATCTTCTTGGGTTAAATCGTGGTTCTTGGTTCCAAGATGATAGCCAAAATAATTATTTGCTACTGACTTAACTCCATATTGAATTTCTTCAGCTTGGTATCCATAAAGCTGATAGGCAATACTTGCTTGCTTCAAAGCATTAAATTCCCCATGTGGATCAGCCCAATAATCAGTATTACCATTTGATAAATAAATTTTGCGTGGAGCAATTGCGGCTAGTAAAAAGTGTTGGTCAAAATCCATTTCTTTTTCATTATCACTATATTTATCAAAATTATCAACAAACCAACTCGGGAACATTTTATTAATAATTGCTACTGTCTCACCACTATTTTCTCGACTCATCGCTGAACCAACTGTCCCACTGGCATTAGCAAATGCTACGGCTACCCTCTCATCTTGAGCTGCAGTCCAAAGTGATGTTTTCCCAAAACGAGAATGACCAATAGTCATCATTTTTGTTGCATCAATTGTTTCAGTTTCTTCAACTAAATAATCCATAACTCGTTGCAGACCAAAACTCCAAGCACTAATTGTTTTAAATTCCTCATCTTCTCTAGCAAGAATATCGATTACTCCTGTTCGATATGTTTCATTATCATTTGGAGCAATATCATCACAATGAATTGTCACAAATGCATTTTCGGCTGCAATAATTTCCTTTACTGGCCAGCGTTCACTTTTGGTTCCACGGAGTTCATTAATTTCTGCCTGTGATAATGAACTTTGAGTCCTTGATTTTAAAATTGCTTCATCTGTAGCAACACTTACATTACCATCAACATTTAGTGCGACAAACACTGGTACATTTTTCACATTTTTTGGTGTATACATTAAAATCATCGCCTCATTACTTCCTTTATCAGTTGTAATTGTCATTTTAATTTGCTTTCTAATTGCTGTGCCATCCAGTGCATTTTCAAAACTTTCAACCACCTCGTACGTTACATCATAATCAGTTTCTGGAACTGCACCATAAACTTCTTGTTGTAATATCTCAATCATTTCTGTTCTTCTTTTGGAAAATTCTTCAACTGTTTTAACATCCGTTCCATCAGTAAAAGTCATTACCTCGGGCAAATCTGGATATTCACGTTGCTTTTCACTATTTTTCAGGGCATTACTTTGAATAAAATTAGGGGTTGAAGGTAAATTACTTACTAGAGCTGCCGTTAAATTATTATAAGGAATAATTGTGAATACATAACTAGTAAGTCCACCTAAAATCATCAGGATAATTATCAATAAAACTAACACAATTTTACGTTTTTTCATCGTTCTCCTTGAAGTTATCTTTTAATTTCTGTACTACCTAATTGGTAAAAATTCTCAACTTGCGTTTTAGCAAGCGGATAATTATCACCATTTTCATAATGGACAAGAACGTTACAAGCAAGTCCTAAATTGGCAATTTCAAAATCCGATTTAGCACTTAATATTCCGTGTAAAATTCCGGCACTAAATGCATCACCCGTTCCAATGCGATCAATAACATTAATCTTTTCACTTTTTGTTTGGATAAAGTTTTTTGGTTTAGCAGTAAATAAATTAACACTAATTTCATGTTCAACTGGACTTGTAACCACACGTGTTGTTGAGGCAATATATTCTAAATTGGGATACTCATTTGTAAGGTTAATTAAATTTGCTTCTAATTCTGAAAGTCCAGAGTTTAATAAATATTTAAAATCAAGAATTCCGGCAAATAAATAATTGATTTTTGGAAGAATTACTTTCAGAAAACTACCCGCTTCAGTTTGACTCCACAACTTTGCACGATAATTACTATCATAACTAATCTTCAGCCCGCATTCATGGGCTACATCGATCGCAAATAATATTAATTGACGCTTTTTCTCATTTAATGCCGGAGTTATTCCTGATAAATGAAGTACATCGTAGTTTTTAATGATGTTTTTAATTTCCACTAAATCAAATTCATAATTACAAAAACTTGAGTCTAAGCGGTCGTATATAACTTCTGCTGGTTTTTTCGCATGAGCTGGATCCACAAAATACATTCCTTGTTTTGTTCCGTCGGTTTTAACCCACTTTGTAGAAACGTTATTGGCCTTCATGTGCCTTAAAACTCTTTTTCCCAGGTGATTATCTGAAACAACGCTAATCATTGCTGTATCATAACCAAAATTACTCAAATAACTAATTGTATTATACTCTCCGCCACCAATATAGGTCAGATACTGACTTGAATTAAGTAAATTTTGTTCTGGAGTAAAACGAATTAATATTTCACCAATTGTTAATATCTTCATAATCCCACACTTTCTACATACGCCTGTGCTATTTTAGTAATCTCTATCGGTTGCTTTGATTTTGTTAAATCACTGCCAATTCCAACTAGAGTAACACCTGCTTGAAACCATTCATTAATATTACTTAAACTTACACCGCCTGTAACCATTAGTTTTGCAGCAGGGATGGGAGCTTTTATTGCTTTAATATAATCCGGTGAATACACACTACCTGGAAATAATTTAGTGATTTCATTTCCCATTTCCATTGAATTGATTACCTCACTAACTGTCATTGCTCCCGGCATATATATTATATTATGTTCATTACAGTATTTTTGAACCTCCATCACGTAACCTGGTGATACAACATATTTTGCCCCTGCTTCAACTGCCATTACTGCTTGTTTTTTCGTTAAAACACTACCAACTCCGACTAAGCACATTGGGTGTTTTGCCTGAACTTTTTTAATCACATCACAAACATTAGGAATAGAATACGTTAATTCTATTGCCCTTATTCCTCCATCATAAATTGCATCAACAAACAGTAAGGCTTGCTCTTCACTATTTGCTCGAACTACTGCAACAATTTTTGCTTCAATTAATTGTTTAAGCATTTTTCCTCCAAATCAAAATAATTTTTCGCATTTTCATAACTGATTTCAACGGCAATTTGCTTTAACATTTGAACATCATTTGGGTATAGTCCTTTTACTACTAAATTAGCTAAATGATTTGCTAAAATTCGGCGGAAATATTCATGACGAACAAATGATAAAAAACTACGTGAATCTGTTAACATTCCAATAAAAACACGTAAAAGTCCTAATGCTTGATGTGTTTCTAAATGATTTTCGATTCCACGAATGTGATCATTAAACCACCAAGCACTTCCTAGTTGTAAATGTCCTTTACTAACGCCTTGAAATGACCCAATCATTGCCATCAGCGCATCATTATCACGAGGATTTAAATTATAGATAATTATTTTTGGTAATTTACGCTTACAACTATTATTGGTCAAATAATAAGTTACATCATCAATGTAATTTAATCCCGAGATTGCATCACAACCAATATCAGACCCTAGTTTTTGGGCTAAACACTGGTTATTATTACGAGTTGCTCCAAGGTGAAGTTGAAGTACCCAATTACGCTTTTGATATTCACAAGTTAAATAGTCAAGTAAAAAACTATTAAATTGCACTGCTTGTTCTGTTGTTAATTTAATCTTGCTAATAATTTTATCAAAAATCATTACACACTCTTCATAGCTGGTAACCTTATATTTAAACTTTGAAATTCCATGGTCACTTATAACACATCCATGAGTAGCAAAATAATCTAAGCGATTATTTAATGCACTTAAAAATTGTGCAAAATCAACGATTGAGTAACCTACTACTGCACTTAATTGATTTAGACTTTCCAGATAATCTTCATGGTATATGACATATTTATCCGGACGAAATGTTGGCAAAACTTGGAAGTCAATTGTTGAATCACTTGCTATTTTTTGATGATACATTAAATCATCACAAATGTCGTCTGTTGTCCCAATCATTTTTACGTTCGCCATTTTTATTAAATTACGAACACTAAGATTACCTGATGCTAGTTTAACATTTGCTTTTTCATAAATTTCTTTGGCACTTTTTTCGCTCAATATTTGATCAATTTGAAAAAAGCGTTTTAATTCTAAGTGTGACCAATGATATAGGGGATTACCAATTGCATAATCTAAAGTTTTCGCATATGCCGTAAATTGTTCAAATTCATCCTGCGGGCTTGTAATCAACGCTTCGGAAATTCCAAGCGTACGCATTTGACGCCATTTATAATGATCGGCTTTTAACCACATTTCTGTAATCGTCTGGTAATTATAATCTTCATAAATTTCCTTAGCACTTAAGTGAGAATGATAATCAATTATTGGTAAGTTCTCAATTTCAGCATAGATTTCTTGTGCTAGTTGGGAATCTAACAGGAAATTGTCTGTAATAAATTTCTGGTTCATTTATACTCCCGAATAGGCATTAAAACCACCATCAACAGGGATTACAACCCCGGTAATAAATCCGGCTCGAGTTGCTGAAGCAAGAAAATCAACCGCTCCTAAGATTTCTTCTTTTTCACCAAAACGATTCATTGGCGTATTGCGAAGAATCTTCAAACTACGCTCTGTTAAAGAACCATCGGCATTTTTTAATAATTTTTCATTCTGTTTTGTGATTATAAAACCAGGGGCAATCGCATTTACTCGGATATTTGTAGTTGCAAAGTGAACAGCCAACCATGCTGTAAAATTACTGACTGCTGCCTTTGCACCTGAATAAGCTGGAATTTTTGTTAGTGGCGTAAAAGCATTCATTGATGATATGTTAATAATCGATGCTTCTTTTTTTGCCACCATATCTTGAGCAAAAATTTGAGTCGGTAAAAGTGTACCAATGAAATTTAAATCCATAACAAACTTAAACCCATCTGCATCTAAATCAAAGAAAGTTTTAATTTCTGTATCTTCTAAACCAATTGGGGAAAATTGTTCCTGATCTGTTGTTCCCAGTGGATGATTACCGCCAGCCCCATTAATTAAAATATCAACTGTCCCTAGTTCAGCATTTACCATTTTTTTCGCTGCAATTAATTCGGTTTTATCAAGAACATTACATTTAATACCAATTACTGATTTTCCTCCCGCTTTTTTGATTGTTTCAACACAAGTTGTTAATTCCGATTCCGTAATTCCTAAAATTGCTACTTTTGCTCCTTGTTTAGCAAAGTGTAAACATACAGGACTTAACAAAACGCCACTTCCTCCTGTTACTACTACTACTTTATCTTGATATTCATTCATTCTTACTCCTTTTGTTTTCTTATCGCTTCAATTAAACCTTCAATATAACTTGCTCCAAGTGCTCGGTCATACAATCCATATCCCGGCTTTCCGGTTTCTCCCCAAATCATTCGTCCGTGATCTGGTCGGTAATAATAATCAAAATCATAATCTAAATATGCCTTAACTACCTGGTAAAAATCAATATCACCATGTTTTGATAAATGTGCTGTTTCATTAAAACTTGTTTGTTTATAGTTTTTAACATTACGCATATGAGCAAAATAAATTCGCTTGCGTTCTTGGCCAAAGTATTTAATCATTTCAACAACATCATTTTCACCAACACAACCAAGTGAACCTGTACATAGTGTAATTCCGTTTGCCGGAGAATCAACCAGTTCAATAAAGCGTTTTAAATTGGCAAAGTTGGTAATGATTCGTGGAATTCCAAAAATATCAAATGGAGGATCATCAGGGTGAATTGCCATTTTAACACCAACCTCTTCGGCAACTGGAATAATTGCTTTGAGGAAGTATTCTAAATTACTCCACAATTCTTCATGTGTCATTGCATTATAATAGTCAATTAATTCTGCCATTTGTTCTTTTGTATATGATGAATCCCACCCTGGTAATGACAAGGTCTTTGGATCTAATTTTGCCACTTCGGTTTCATCAAATATTAGTGATGTTGAACCGTCTTCATTCACAAACGCAAGATCACTACGAGTCCAATCAAAAACTGGCATAAAATTATAACAAATTACGTCAATCTCAGAGCTTGCTAAGTTTCTAATTGTTTGTTTATAGTTTTCAATATATTGATCGCGGGTGTCAAGTCCCATTTTGATTGCTTCATGGACAGGAACACTTTCAATTACTGCAAGCTCAAGTCCTGCAGCTTCAATTTCATTTTTTAGTTTTTTAATTTCTGATACCGGCCAAACCTCACCTACCGGTATATCATAAATTGCTGTTACAATTCCTTTCATATTTGGAATTTGTTTAATCTTTTCTAACGTTATACTATCGCTACTACCATACCATCTAAATGATAATTTCATTCTTCCTCCTTAATCGTTTACATTTATATTTTAACATATTGTTTACTTGTATCAACATTTTTTGTTTAAAAAATAACTACTTACTCAATCTATTTAGTGCTATACTTATATTAAATAAGGAGTATTTATGATTGATTTAAATAAAAATAGTAAGAAGATTATTGCCCAAATTATTAGTGAAGGAGCGATTTCACAAAACGAAATTGCTCATAAAATCAACGTTAACCGTTCAATTGTTTCAAAAGAAATTGTTCACCTTGAACAACAAAAGTTGATTAATATTGCATCTGATAAAAATAAAAAGATTATTAGTTTTAATGACAAATTGGCCAATACCATTATCATTGAAATTGATCGTTATTTCATCACAGCTTCACTTACAACGATGCTTGGATATAACATTAAACAAATTGAAGTTCAACTTGACATTTTAAATGTTGCCGATTTATTTACAGCTATTGAAAATGTGATTGACAAATTAATTGCACTATCAAAAGTTGAAATAATTGGAATTGGGATTGCAGTTCATGGGATTGTTGACATTAACCACAATATTCGTTATGCTCCTAACACTAACTGGAATGATTTAAATTTACAAAATGCACTCGAAAAAAAATATGCTATTTATACGACAGTTGTTAATGTTGCCAATGTAACAGCATACACAGAAAAACTATTTTCTTCATCAGACATTGGTTCGCTTTTGTCAATTAATATCAATTCTGGGGTTGGTGCTGGATTTATCTATAATAATGAAATCTTCATCGGCACAAATGGTTATTCATTAGAATTTGGACATTTCAAACTATTAGGCTGTGAAAAGAAGTGTGATTGTGGTAACACTGGGTGTTTAGAAACTGAAATTTCTTATCCTAATTTAATTAACAAAATGGAAAAAATGGGAATTACAAATGCATCGATTGATACCTTTATTACTCTTTATAACCAAGGGAATCCGAAAATTACTGCTATTTACGATGAATATTTAGAAATTCTTGCATATGGTGTCCGTAATTTATTTTTAATTATTGACCCTTCACAAGTTGTCATAAACTGCAAAATTATTAATGCCATTCCTAAATCGATTGAGATTTTAAAAGCAAAAATTCACTCACCACTTATTAATTATGTTAACATCAAATCTTCAAACTTAACTTCAACAACCCGTTGTCTTGGACTTGCTGCTATCATTACCAAACGCCATTTAAATTTAAAAACAATTAATCTTGATACTGTTAAAAAACAGATTATTAATTCTTACAAATAACTTAATTATTTATGAAAAATGTTTAAAAAACAAACCACACCATGTGTGGTTTATTTTAATTAATATTACTTTTTATAACCAAATTCTGGAATATTTGTCCAACGTTTTCTCGTTTCATGTGCAATCATTTTCGGACGACGTTCACGCGTAAACATTCCTTTTTTATTTCCCTGGACACGCATAAAAGTTTGATATACTTCAAAGTCAGCAAAGTTCCATGCTTGTTCACCAACTACTTGTGGATAATCATCAAACACACGATGGTTCATCTCATAATAATTAACTTGATATTCTTCTGTAAACATCACATCGTAAAAATCATGTAGTCCCGGAACGGTATCGGCACCATATTCTGTAAATAATATTGGTTTATTACCTTCAATTTTTTCCCATGCTGATAGTTCGGCACGAAGTTTTTGTTCAGCTGCAACTAAGTCACCACCATCAACATACCAACCATAATAACGGTTAAATGATAGCACATCAACTACTGGATAGATTAAATCTTTTCCTGCTGGTGCCATTAAATGCGTAACGATTGTAACTGGGCGTTTTTGAACATCCAATTCTTTAGTTAAATCATAAAGTGGTTGAAAATATTCAACTGATCCCTCTAAATGTGTATCTGGTTCATTTGCAATGCTCCACATTACAACGGCAGGATTATTTTTATCACGCGCAATTAATTCACGAATTACAAGTTCATGATTTTTGGTTGTATCAATATCACGCCACGTATGCCATTTTTTACCTTCTGTTCCTGTGAAACCAAATGCCGCAAAACCAAGCATTTGTCCTACTGCTGGAACTTCATCAATTATTACAATTCCCTCACGCATTGAAAGACGCATCATTTCTTCCGAATATGGATAGTGCGATGTACGATATGAATTAGCACCAATCCATTTTAATAAACCAATATCTTTTACGTTTAAAGCTTCATCAAATCCGCGACCATGAACGTGTGAATCTTCATGCTTTCCAAATCCTTTAAAATAAAATGGTTTATTATTGATTAAAAATTCTTTACCAACAACCTCAACTGTACGGACTCCAATCGGTAAAACATACTCATCTACAAGTTCATCACCATCAGTAATTAGTACTTTAAAGTCGTATAAATATGGCTTTAATGGTTCCCATAAGGTCACTTTCGGAATTTCAAGCGTTCCGCTTTTTCCAATTGAACTGGCAACTAACCCGTCATTTTCATCATATAATTCAATTTTTACTTTTTCGGTAGTTGTTGCAACAGCATATTTAACAAATCCCACCTCATCACTAAATGTTGTATCAATTGTAATATCTTGAATATAATTAACTGGTGTTGTATATAATTTTACAGGTCGATGAATTCCTGCATAGTTAAAGAAATCAAATAAACATTGCGTTCTAACTTTATCACCATTTTCAACTGGCATTCCTACCGGTAATGTTGTTAAATCAAGTTTATTATCAACCGCTAGTTGGATTAAATTTGTCCCTGGTTTAACATAATCATTAAGTTCGATTTCAAATGGAGTGAATCCACCGATGTGTTCAGTTAAAAACTTACCATTTACGTATAGTCTTGCTTTATGTGTTGCTGAACCAAAACGAATTAAAAGCCGTTCTTTAAGTAAATCCGGTTGAACGACAAAATCACGCTCATACCATACCCAACCTTGATGGTTTCTAATTTCCTTATCAGCCGTAATATCATTATATGAACTTGGGACCGGCATATTTAAATAATCTTGTAATTTCTTTCCGACTTGACTTTCATTTAATTCTTTGTTTTCAGCCAATTTAAAACGCCAAATTCCATCTAGGCTAATTATTTTTCTTGTTCTTGTACTTATTGGATATAACATATTAACTCCCTTTTTATTTTTTTGTTCTTGGATCATTAGCACTTTCTTTATAAAGTGCAATTGTATTTTTTACTTCTTCCATTTTTTCTTTATCTAACGGATAAAAACGCATTGCGATAATTGAGCAGATATAACCAATGATTGGTAATACAATTAATCCGGTAATAATAATCATTCGTAATCCTTCATATTCAGTTGATGGTGTAAGTGGAACAATGACAGTATTTTGCAGTCCAAACATTGCAAACATTACTGCAATTACCAGTCCATTTAATGAAGATACTACTTTATCCACAAATGAAAATAGTGTTCCCATCATTCCTGGTACTGCTTTTCCTGATAAATAAGTCTCGTAATCAGCACAATCAGAAATCATTGTTGTTACAAAAGTTCCCGGGACTGTGTTCATTCCATTACGTAAGGCGAAAACAACTAGAAAAATTGTCACTGATAAACTTCCAACCTCATCACCAACATCTGGGAACACGAAAATTGAGATAATACTTAAAATCATCGCAAACCATGTCGAAATCACGAATGCTTTTTTCTGAGTTGTCTTCTTTGCAATTATTGTTCCAATTACACAAAAAACAATTATAAGCGGTAATGATATTAAGGTCATAATACTCATTAAATCTTGATTGAGTAAAACATTGGAATAAAAATAAATTGTTACTGCTCCCGATAATGAAAACGCAAGTTTATCAGTCGCTGCTGCAATTACAAGCATTTGAATTGCACGATTTTGCTTAATAATTGATACAAAGTCTTTAAGTTTTAACTTTACTGGGGTAAAACCTTGATAATTTTCTTTAATATCTTTTTTCCAAATTCCAGCCACTGCCATAATCATAAAGATAAACGAGAACACGACAGTAATAACAACAATCGTACTCCAAAACTGGGGATCTAGCATATTCTTTTCATAGTTCTTGGCAATTGCCGGAATAATTGCCATAAACACAACCATCAAAACCATTCCAAACGCTCCCATATAGAGTGCAAGTGCTGGACGCTGACTCGGGTCTGATGTAATAATTGTTCCTCCACCTTTTGTCGATGCTGTTTGCATTGAATAACCTAAAATGTGAATAAAATAAAGTGATAAAAATACTGCTAATTTCATTGCATCTGACCACTCAGGATTAACTAGTGCGAACATTCCAATAAATGTTAGATTGATAATAATATTACCAATCACCATCCAAGGACGAAATTTTCCGTATTTTGTATCAGTTTTATCAATCAAAAAACCAATAATTGGATCAGTTATACCATCAAATAATCGCATCCCTGTAATGATCCACCCAACAATGACTGCACTCAACATTAAGTATGATTGTGCATAAAATAATAAATAACTACTAATTACTACATATGGTAAATTAGTCGATAAATTGTTAAACGAGAACAAAAACAACTGCATTTGTGATGCCCGATTATACTTTTCATCTTCTGTTAATACCGATTGTTGCTGTTTATCCATTAACCCTCCTTTAAAATGTTTACAATTTTATGATAACAAAAAACTTTACAAGTGTCAACATTAATTGTTTAACTTATAAACATCATTTGTTTAAGGAGTTGGTGTTGTTGAAGTGGATATAATGGGAAATCACAAACTTTTCAAGTTTTTAAGAAGCGAAAAATCACTTTGAATTAACAAAGTGACCTTTTATCTTTTAATTATATATTATGTTCGTAGCAATAATCTCTAACAGAATTACATTTTACTATTTCTTCAAAGACATTAATATCCTCATTGGTTGTCATCGGATTAAATTTTTATCCATGACTGAACCAAACACATTAAACTCTTTATCAATTAATTTAGCCATATTAACAATATCTTTTATATTCTACGTTAGACCTTTGATCATTATCCATTTTCTTATCATTACTATTAATCTATATTTTCGCTTCTATTTCTTTTAATAAGTCTAAAGCTTTTTCTTTTATACCCTCATCACCTTTAAATTCTATTGCTTTTTCTAGCCACATTTTTGCCTGTTTTAAGTCAATTTCTACCCCTTGACCATATACGTACATTTCAGCAATAAAATATGCTGCTATAGTTCTTTTTTTATATGCTGCTTTTT
>CAZFWW010000002.1:0-38891 GCA_964522645.1 uncultured Mycoplasmatales bacterium | reverse complement strand
TTCCTTTCATAAAACAGTTTAACTACATGTAGTTTAATTTTTTCTAACTATTATTAATTAATTTTCACTTTTAGTTTTGTTTACAACAAACGAAATTAGAGTGAAAATCAGGGCAATTGCAATAAAAACAATTATAATCTGTGGTAAATATACAATTGAAAACATACCCTCACTTACATCTGTAACAATTTCCATTACTGGAACAATATTAAATGCGTATAAAATCCCGGCTTCATCCGGTTGTGACATTCCAGAGCCAACAAGTATCAATGCTGTTGTTAAAAACGATGCTAAAAATATACTGATAAAGTTTTTTAAACTCATTATCTCCCCTTTCCAAATACGTAATATCCATCTAATCCCTCTATTGGTAATAAGTTAAATACTTGTAAGACTAATAGTAATCCCAAATACTTATCATATAGACCCCATATTAGTCCAATTATTACTAAGATTAGTGAAGGTAATACATAAATTGTTTTTTTATTTTTTATATTCTTCATACAAATAAACTTATTTTTTAATAGCCCAAATTTAATTGTATATTTTGTATAATTTCCTGTCATCCGAAACGCTATTGCATGAATTAATTCATGTATATGACCAGAAGAAACTAATACAAAAATTGGAGTCATTAATGCATCTAACTGCAGAAAATTTATTCCAGCATATATAATATAGTATTGGACAGACATTTTTAATACTTGCTTTACTAATGCTTTTATATCAATGTCAATTATTAAAAGAAATAATAATAACGATGTGATATTTAACATTATAATTACTTGAATATTTATGACTTCAATGAACATGAATACTATAGTGGGAATTGCGGTCATCAGCGAGTAGTGCAGATTGTCTAAATCAAAATAAAGTGCTATTACTATTAATAAGTTATATAAAAATGTATAAATTGTAATAGAAATCCAAATATCATACTGGTATATCATTGTAACGAATATTATTAATAGTACACCTACAAGATAATTTAAATACAATATATTGATTTTTTGATAATAATCATTTGTCTTCGCTTCAATACAATTAAAGGCTTCTAATGCATAGGTATTAATAATCAAAAAAATCACTACTACTAACAGGTTTTGCGGTAACCGTATTTTCTCACTAAACATTAAGGACAATATTAACACACCAATTATTAAACCCAGTGAAATATTATACGGAGCATATAATAAATAGTTTTTTATTTTTCTAAATCGGTATACAACACTTGCAATGATGATAAATATTAAAACATAAACAACATTATCAAAATTTACAAAAGCAATTAAACTTACAAATAGTGTTTTTAACATTACTACATCCTGTTTATTCCCAATGTAATTACCAACATATAACCGATGTAATATATAAGCATATATTAATGTTTTTAAGTAAGTATACAATAATAATTTCTTGGAAATACTATACAAATCATTCCCTTTAATTAAAAATACAATTGCGATAATCAGCGTAAAAAATAACATACTTCGTACTATAATATTAATATTTTTATTATTATTAATTTTATGAATTAAATATATTTCATTTTTCTTTGAGTTAATTAAAGCATATAAAATATAGCTGATTATTGTTATCATTTCAAAGAGTGCGTTAATTTCAACATTAACGAGGATTCTACCTAAGTATACTATGAATATTGGTAAAATAATATGAGTTGTAATCATTAATTCTGGAGTACTTTTAAAAAAATCAATACTCTTATTAATTCTATTTTTAATAGTTAATACAATCATAATCGTCCAATAATTTTAATAATTCTTCATCATGACTTGAAAATATTATTTGTTTATTTGTATTTTTCAAGTCTTTAGCAATCTGTTTTTTACTATATTTATCTACACCGTTTGATAATTCATCTAATAGCAATACTTGTTTACTACTTTTTAATCCAATTATAAATGCTAATTTTTTCCTATTACCATGTGATAAATCTTTAATGAATGCATTCTCATATTCTTTCATGAAGTAGTTTTCTAAATCATCCTTTTTAATATTATATACTCTTAGCACATCTTTTAATTTAACATATTCAAAATCAAATATAACTTCATCTAAAAAAACATATACATTATCTTTTAAGAAATCTAAATAACTATTGTAATATTCTTTATTTGTATATTCCACTTTTGAATTAGAATTAATTAATCCTGATAAGATTTTAATTGTGAGTGATTTACCCGTTCCATTTGCTCCATACAAAATTGTAATTTTCTTTTTAAAATCTATTTCTTTTGAAACTTTAAAATTAGAATTAGAAAATGATTTTTCTAACTCTAACCTTTTAATCATTAACGACTGACACATTTTTATCCAACACCATCCTAATTCTTGTAATCTTCCTCCTTGAAACCTGCATATAGAAATTCCTAAAGTACAATTATCGGAACTATCCACCAAGAATTCATATTACCCTTTTCTATAATTTATAGATTTTTTATTTTTTACAAATATATTATATGAAATCATTGTGGCAATCATGTGTTAATTAAATAAAATTTTATACTTTAAATTTAAATTAATTCCAAAACATAAAAAAAAGTAAAAGCATTTTTAATCTTTTACTTTACTTGTTATAACTCTTCTTCTTGATGTTGGTCAATATTTAAAATTATTCCGATTATTAATGAATAAGTTATCAATGCACTTACACCATAACTTAAAAAGGGTAATACGATTCCGGTTATCGGTAGTAATCCAACTATCATCCCGATATTTTCGGTAACTTGGATAATAAATAATCCCGCTACACCGATTGCGATAAATTTAAAATAATAGTTTGTAACATTTTGTGAAATTGTTAAGATTTCATTGATGATTACATAATATATTCCAATTACTAAAAATCCCATTACATAACCAAACATTCCAACAATTTTCGCAAATATCATGTCCGTATGTGGTTCAGGAAAACTAATTGCTGCATAAGTTACTCCATGACCTGTTAACCCGGCTGAACCCATTAGAATTAATGATTGTTGTAATTGTAGTCCTTTATCATAATCAAATGGATATAACCACGAGTTTAATCGATCCAATTGATATGGTTGAATTGGGGTAACTTTCAATAAGATATCTTGACCTTGAGGAATAATTAAAAAGACTACAAACAATCCAATTCCACATAAAAGTGCTAGAATTAGTGTCCGTAAGATTGCTTTGTTTTTAATACTCAATAATAACATTATTAACCAGGGAACAGCTAATAAGATTGCTCCTCCTAAATCTGGTTGAATCAATACTAATGCCATTGGTACTAGACCAAATAAAGCATATTTTTGAAATAAAATTTTATCTTCATCATTATTTGTCAAATGCTCTGAAGATATTAATGATAGTTTCATAATCATCGCTATTTTCATAAATTCAACTGGTTGAACTGTTGGACCTCCAGGGAACAGCTGAAACCACCCTCTTGCTCCATTGATTTTTTTAGTAAAAAAACTACTTACTCCAGGAATTTCAATAACCAAAATTATTAACATTACTAATAATACATAATATGCTATATTTACTAACTTATTTGTTTTTAGTAAATTGATTTTACCTAAAACAAAGATTATCACAAATCCTGCTACAAAACCAATTGATTGTTTAATCGGAAATGATATCCAACCTTCTGAGTACTGCGTTGAAGTTTTAGTTATAAATCCGATTGAGACAACAGAGATAATACTAAATACTAATATTGGTATTAAGATCTTATAATTTAGTTTCTTTTTCATTTTTTAACTCTTTCCTTTGATTTTATCACTAATATATATTATAATATATATTGTACACAATTAGTAAATTGATTTGCAGTTTATTAAAACACGTAAATTAATTTTTAGATATAGGAGGAATAATGAATTCAATTTTACCAACTGGTAAAGAATCTTTTTATGAACTACGATTTCACTCAATTGGTGGTCAAGGTGCTTATACAACAGGACAAATGTTAGCAAGCACAGCATCAAAAATCGAAGAAATCAAGACCGGAATTTTCGCGTCTTATGGTTCAGAAAAAAAAGGTGCACCAGTAAATGTTTTTGTTCGTTTACTTGAAAGTGAAAAGAAAATCACTAACTATTCGGCTGTTACTACACCAAATGTAGTTGTCGTTTTTCATGAACAATTACTTAAAACACAAAATGTATTAAATGGAATGAAAGAAGATGGGGTTTTAATCGTCAATACTCCTTTAGATATTCAAACACTTGCTGATACATATGGATTAAACGCACAAAAAATCATTACTGTTGATGCAACTCAAATTGGGGTTGAAACAGGAGCAAAGATTAACACTATTATGTATGGGGCAATTTTAAAAGAATTAAGTTTTCTTGATTACGAAGTTGCTAAAGCACAAATTAGAGAAAAATTAGAATACAAATACCCACAATTAGTAGATTCAAACATTAAAGCTTTTGAATTGGGATTTGAACAAACTAAAACTGCAACAAACGTAACATCAGCAACAACACCAACTTTTAAAGCGATGGATAGACTTGGTTACGATAATCAAATTCCTGGTGGATTAATTCTTGGGGCTAATGCGCAAAATGTTGATCGTTCAATTTCAAGAGAAGGATACTTGCCAACTTTTGATCAAGAAAAATGTATCAATTGTACAAAGTGTGATAGCACTTGTCCTGATGATTGTTTTGTTTGGGAAGAAGTTGAAGGACGCCGTGGACGCATGCAAATGGTTTTACAAGGAATTGATTATAATTTCTGTAAAGGATGTTTAAGATGTGTCGAAGCTTGTCCAACAGAAGCATTAAGTGCAAATGTTGAAGAACGCGGTTTTGCCGAAACAAACACGAAGAAAAAGATATTTGACTTTATCAAATAGAATGGAGAACAATGAAAGAGCAAAAAAGAGTATTTAATTCTGGTAATGAAATGGCTGCAATTGCAGCAGCTCACATTAATTACCATGTTATGGGATATTATCCAATTTCACCATCAACTGAAATTGCCCAAAATTTAGATATGATGCGCGTTAATGGAATTCACGACATTCACATGATTCCGGCTGATGGAGAACACCCTTCTGCTGGTATTTGTTATGGGGCTGCAGTAGCTGGAGCACGTGTATTTAATGCAACATCATCAAATGGACTTGCTTATATGCTTGAGCAATTACCTGTCGTATCAGCAACTAGATACCCAATGGTTATGAATTTAGTTGACCGAACAATGTCAGCACCACTAAATATTCACTGTGACCACTCAGATTTATACATGACATTAAACTTAGGATGGATTATTGTTAATGCCGCAAACCCACAGGCTGTATATGATCAAAATATTATTGCACTTAAAGTAGCAGAAAAAGTATCACTTCCAGCAATCGTGTCATACGATGGATATATTACATCACACCAAAAGCACAATGTACATGTTTTTGCAAATACAGATGATGTACGTGAATTTATTGGTCCAAAGGAATTAGAGCCAAATAAATATTTAAATTTAGAAAATCCAGTCACTGTTGGTGCACACATGGCATCTGATCACTTTATTGATAATCGCGTCCAATTAAATGATGCATTAAACAGTGCATTAGAAGTTTATGAAGAAACAGCAAAAGAATACGGTGAGTTAACTGGTCGTAATTACGGACCAATTGAAACTTACCAAACTGATGATGCTGATACAATTTTATTTTGTGTAAATTCAGCAGCAGAAATCGCTAAAAATGCGATTGATGAATTAAGAGCCCAAGGAAAAAAAGTTGGTTTAGTCCGCCCAAACATTTTAAGACCTTTCCCGAAAAAAGCAATTATGGATGCAATTAAAGATGCTAAAAATTTATTAATTGCAGAACGTGCTGATAATCCCGGGAGTGAAAGTTCATATTTATCAGGAGATATTAATTCACTAATTCATAATAATAAAATGAACGTTGAAACACAAACGTTAATTTACGGACTTGGTGGAAAAGAGATTTTTGCTAATGATTTCGTTAATATCTTAACAAACGTTGAAGAAAATGGATTAGGTTCAGAAAAAATTTATTTTGGTCACACTAAAACCGATAATCCTGAAAAAACATTAATTGATCGTGGAATCACTTATAATTCTGCAGATTATAAAGTTGGTGGATTCAAATACGAATTTAACGAAGAAACTAATAAACTTGATGTTAAAACACCAATTTTACGTAACTTAATGAAAAAGCCAAAAAGAATTACAGGTGGACACTCAGCTTGTCCAGGATGTGGGATTTTCCCTGGAGTTGAATTATTCTTACGTGGAATTGAAGGGGATGTTATTATGGTTAACCAAACAGGTTGTGCATACGTAGTTAGTGCTAATTACCCTTATTCAGCACATAAAGGTAATTACATTCACAACTTATTCCAAAATGGTGCCGCAACCCTTTCAGGTGCAGTTGATGCAATTTTAGCCATGAAAGATCGTGGAGAATTAGAATTCGATGACGATGCAACATTCGTTATGTTATCAGGTGATGGAGGAATGGATATCGGAATGGGAACAGCAATTGGTGCTGCCTTACGTAACCATAAAATGATTATTCTTGAATATGATAACGAAGGATACATGAATACAGGAGCTCAACAATCATATTCAACACCAATCGGACATCGTACTTCTACCTCAAACGTTGGGTCAAAAATTGTTGGGAAAACATTTGACCACAAAGATACAGTACAAATTATGGCTGCAACTAACATTCCTTACGTATTTACAGGAGTTGATGCATTCCCACAAGACTTAGTTAAAAAGGCTGCCAAAGCTCAGTGGTATGCAAAACACCACGGACTTGTTTATGGGAAAATTTTAATTACTTGTCCACTTAACTGGAAAAGTGAAGAAAAATATGGTTCAACAATTTTAGAGGCTGCTGTTAACTGTAATTTCTTCCCGTTATATGAAATTGAAAATGGAATTACAAATATTACATATAATCCAAATGAAGTTGGTGCAAATGTTGGAGCTGAAGAATGGTTAAAATACATGGGTAAATCACGCCACTTATTAAAACCAGAAAACGCCGAAATTTTAGAGCACTTTAAATCAATAATTGATTTACGTTTCCGTCGTTTACTAGCTAAGCACGAACACCCAGATTTATAAAATTATTAATATCATATACGTATAAAATGACATTTCAATTAATGAAATGTCATTTTTAATATTATAATTAACTCTACTAAAATAATAGCATTGTTATTCTGATTATAATTTTTACCTATCAGTTTCTAAGCGTTGTAAAAACATGGTCAAAAAAATATATAAGTGAATATTTACTTTCTTTTGGAAATTCTTTAAAATCATGATGTGATTCAATATTGTTTTTTAAAATTATTGAATTATCAATTGCTTGTGATAAACTTGAATTTATTCGGTTAGAAATTAAAAAAATATTATTGCATTGCTTTTTAATTTTAGGTAAAAATGAAATTAACTCTTTACTTTGACCGGAATTGGAAACAAAAATTACTAAGTCGTTATTGGTCAATGTTTTAATCAAACGAAATTGAATTGAAGGTTCATATTCAAAAATAACACGGTCATCTAAAATTTTGTTCACTTTTAAATAGAAATCTATTGCTGGAACCCGTGATTGCCCAGTTGCGAATATGTAAACTTGATTTACTGTTTTAATTGCGTCAATTAATTCGTTCACTAATTCCTTATGTTCTGATAGATACGTTTCAACGATTTCAAAAGATTTAGTAAGCGTTGTAAAATTATTTTCATCTGTACTATTTATTTCATATTTAAATACTTTATATGATTCATATCCAAGATAGTTACAGAATTTTATTACTGTACTTTGAGCACAATACGATTGTTCACTCAATTCCTTAACAGTTAAATTGAAATTATTTTGATTTTTTATAATTGTGTCTGCAATCAACTTATATGTATCTGACATTGAAAAATAATCATTTTTAATTTTTCTAATAACATTATTCATAAAACTCCATTCATTTATTGTTATTTTAATTATAACAAATTAATTTTCAAGTGTCGAATTAATTCACAAATTGCAAACGTTTTAACAAAATAAATTCGATGGATGTATAATAGAATTATAATATAAAGGAGGTTTTATGAAAATAGTAGCAATAACAGCTTGCCCAACCGGAGTGGCTCACACATATATGGCAGCTGAAAAATTAGAAATGAATGCTAAAAAATTAGGATATGACATTCACATTGAAAAACAAGGGGCATTAGGAATTGAGGATCGTATTCCGGAAGAAAAAATTAAAGATGCAGATTTAGTCATTTTTGCAGTTGATGTTGCAATTAAAGAACAAGAAAGGTTTAATGGTAAAAGTGTTTATAAATGCCCGGTAGTTTTACCAATCAAAGAAAATGAACAAATATTTGAACTAGCTAAAGCTCAAGCCAAAATACAAGAATCTTTAATTGCCAATAATAATAAGGAAATAAGTTCAGAAAATAAAAGTTTAAAGCAACACATATTAACTGGTGTTTCCTATATTATTCCAATTGTAATTGCCGCATCAGTAATTATGGGTATTGCTCGTATCGGTGGAATGTTTTTAGATGTTACAGATATTTGGAATAGTGAATATGCAAATAGTGGAGGTCTTCTTACATTCTTTCATACACTAGATGGACTTGGAGGAACTGCTCTCGGATTAATGTTACCCATTTTAGCAGGTTTCATTGCTTATTCAATTGCTGAAAAACCAGGTTTAGCTTCTGGATTTACTGGTGGAATGATTGCAAGTAATATTGGTGCAGGATTCTTTGGAGCATTATTTGCTGGATTATTTGCTGGTTTTGTAACACGATTTTTAGTACAGAACATTAAAATCAAAGGAGCAGCTTCATCAATCGGACCTGTATTTTTAATTCCTGTAGGATCTGTTTTAGCTACAGTTTTAATTACAAATTATGTAATCGGGATTCCATTTACGGCATTTAATACTTTTTTAGAAACAACACTATCAAGTTTAAGTGGAACAAGCGCTATTATTATGGCTATCATATTAGGTAGTATGGTTGGCTTTGATTTAGGTGGTCCAGTAAATAAAGCAGCCGTTGTCACAGCAATGGGTCTTATTGAAAGTGGTTTATATTTACCAAACACTGCTGTTCAAGTAGCAATCATTATTCCAACTTTAGGATATGGAATAGCAACAATAATTAAAGGTTCCAAATTTAGTGAAGGATATAAAAATGCTGGTAGTGCATCATTTATCATGGGAATTGTAGGGATTAGTGAAGGAGCAATTCCATTTACTTTAGCTAATCCACAAAAACTTGTATTTTTCAATATGCTAGGTTGCTCTATCGGAGCTGCTACTGCAGTTGGATTAGGTGCGATTAACCAAATCCCAATATCAGGTATTTACGGATGGATTTTAGTTGAAAATTGGCCTTTTTATGTTATAGGAATTATTGTTGGAAGTTTAATTGTTGCTGCAGGTGCAATAATTTGTAGTAGTAGTTTTAGTGGTGATGATGTTGACTCAATCATCTAATATGAAAGGAAGAAAATTATGCAAAACTATATAGTCCTACATACACATTGGGATCGAGAATGGTATTTTACAACTTCAGACTCACTGGTATTAATGGATCGTACATTTAAAAACATTATTACTGAATTAGAGTTGTATCCAGAAATAAGTTTTTGTTTAGATGGTCAATACTCAATAATTGAAGAATTTTTAAGTATCAATCCTGAATTGGAACAGAAAGTAGCAAAATTAGTTAAAGAAAATCGATTACAGATTGGACCATGGTATACCCAAACCGATACTCAATTAGTTGCAGGTGAATCAATTGTTAGAAACCTATATTATGGAATGAATAAAACTATTAACCGATTTGGAAAAGTAATGGAAGTAGGTTATTTACCTGATACGTTTGGGTTTTGTAACCAGATGCCAGAAATATATAATCTTGCAGGAATTAATAAAGCTGTTTTTTGGCGTGGAGCTGAATTTACAAAAGCTAATAAACCATATTTCTTGTGGCAAGGTTGCGGCAATTCAATTGTTAAAACAATCAACCTTTATGGTGGATATGGTATGGCCAAAGGGTTTAGTGCAAATAATGATTTTGTAACCAAAACATTAAAACCAATTATTAATAATTATAAAGAACTTGGAATCAATGGTGAAATTATAATTCCTGTTGGTAATGACCAGTTTGAAATTAAGGCTGATGTTCCCAAAATGATTTCACAAATTAAAAAAACAAGTAATTTAGACTTGAAAATCAGCGATTATGAAACTAGTATTGAAGAAATTTTTAATAATCAAAAGTATGAAAAATATCAAGGGGAATTTCGAAAAACTGCTTACACAAGATTACATAAGAGTATCGGTTCCGTACGTTATGATTTAAAGCAAAATAATTATGATGTTGAACAAACATTAATAAACGAAATTGAGCCTTTATTTGTAATAAGTAAACAGTTTGATATTAACCCTAGTATAAATTTATTATATAGTGCTTGGTCTTTACTCTTTGAAGGTCACGCCCATGATGGAATTTGCGGATGCGTTAGCGATGCGGTATATGATGATATGATTAACCGAATCAAAAGAGCTAATGAGATAGCAGCGTCCTTAAAAAATTTAATGTTAAAAGAAATTGCTCAGAAACTAAATGTTCAAAATTCAGATGTATTATTAATAAATACTTCTACTTTAGAACAAGAACTGCACGAAATAACTGTTTATACCAAAAACCAATACGTTACATTTAAAGACGTTGATTCGGAGATTATTAGTACAGAAATCATCGAAAAAAGGGATGATGCATTAGTAGAAACTGCAACTGGAAATATTTATGAGAAGTTACCGCAAATGTACTGTCACAAAATTCTTGTAAAACACAAAATGGCTCCATTAACAATCAAAGTACTAAATTTAAGTAATGAAGTTACAATCGAGAAAACATTAATTGGTGAAAAAAATATAATTAGTAATCAAATAATGAATATTTCAATAGAAAATAACAAAATCAATTTAAATATTAATAATCAAAAATATGAAGATATAATTAAATTGATTGATGTTGCAAATGACGGTGATACCTATGACTTCTCTCCTTTAAAGGGAGATCAAGAAATTGATTATAAAATAATTAGTTATAATAAAAACACCACTAAATTTAAAGAAGAGTTTAAAATTAAACTTATGGCAACATTACCAAAAAGTCTTGATGATCGGATTGAAAATACTAATTTATGTGAAAGTATCATTGTTTTGACTATGAGCTTAAAGGATAACGATGATAAGCTGTATTGTCAGATTGATCTAAATAATAATATCTTAAGTCATAAATTAATGGTTAGAATAAATGTTGACACGAAAATTAGCAATACGATTTCTTCGTCAGCTTACGGTGAAATTTTACGCGATGTATATTTAAATGATGAGATAAATAACTGGGAAGAAACAAATGTTGAAAAACCAGTATCAATCGAAACATTTGACGGATTTGTTAGATCAAAAGATAGTGATATTTTAATTATTTCTGATTTTGGAAAAGAATATCAAGCACACCAATCATTTATTGATTTAACAGTATTTGCAACAACTGGTGAATTAGGAAAATCAAACCTGATTCATCGACCAGGAAGAGCAAGTGGTGACGTTACTAAAAAAGGTCATGTTAAAATCATGACACCAAAAGCACAATGTTTAGGAGCAGTTAATTTTTCATTTGCTCTATCAGTTGCAACAGAAGACTTTTTTGAAAATATGAAAAAAGTTTATGCATATCGAACAAATACAATTAATTATCAAGTCCAAGATATTAATAAATTTGCTAGAAGAATAGATAATAAACTCATGGAGTATCGACAAGATAACAAAAAATACACATATACACCAATTAATATTACTACTAACGGTTTAATCACTTCCTTTGGTATAGATTTAAATGGATCTATAATTATTCGTGGTGTATGTAATGATAACCACCAATTTACAAGTAATAAACAAATAAGAAGTATTAATTTATTGGGAGAAAATCGTACAGAAAGATTTAATAAATTTAATATCTTTAATTATAAAGTTGAGGAGGAATTATGAATATTATCCTAGAAGAATTAGTAGGAAAAAATAAAACATGCATTTTAAATGAAATTTCTCAAATTGCAAGTGAAGAAATTAATATTTCTCCAAAAAATTTAGTAGATGGATTTAAAAACAGAGAAGAACTAACAAGTACTGGAATGATTGAAGGAATTGCTATCCCTCATACTATGCAAGAAATTGAAGTTCCGCTATTAATTATTGGAAAATTTCAACCAATTGATGATTGGGAGACATTAGATGCTTCAAAAGTTGAATTGGTAATTGGGATAATTGCTCCAAACAATGGCAAAGAACACCTAAAAATCCTAAGTCAAATTTCAAGAAAGTTAATTAGTATTGAAAATATTGAATTATTGAAAAAAGCAAAAAAAGTAGAGGACATAAGAACTATTTTTGAAATCTAAGCAAATAATATTGGTTGTAATAGGAGCATGTTTATATGCTTTAGGTATTAATCAACTTCAAGTTTTAAGTTATGGACTTGGTCCTTTTGATACCTTAACATTGCAGCTTACCAAAATAACTTACATAAATCAATTTGGAAATGCATCTTTTTTAATCCACTTAACATTTTTTATAATCTTATGTTTACTAGTTAAAAGGTATAATTTAAACTACAAATTAGTTGGATTAAGTATAATTTCAATCTTCATTTTAACTAGAATTATAAATTTGTTTTCTAACTTATATTATTATCCAAATAAGAATATAATTGTTTTTATAATTACCTTTTTAATTTTAAATCTTGGATTGTATTTTTTAGCAAAATCAAATTTAATAATTGCTCCATTTGATAAGTTTTTAGTAGAAACATCTAATTTTTTACAGATTAACTTTGGGATTGTTCGTTTTGCAGGCGATATACTAATTTTATTAATTGTAATTATCATAAATCAAATATATAACCAAATTGTTCCAATAACTTTTTTTACAATTATCATAACTGTTTTGACAGGATTAAATATTACAATGTATGAAATGATTATTACTAAATTTAAGAAAGAATAAAATAATATTTAAATTTTTATCGATTCTAGAACTCACAAAATTGAATTTCGATCGACATTATTTTCGATTGACATTTAAACTCAATAACTTTTTTAAACCTATGAAAAAGGTTATGCACTTATTGCATAACCTTTTTACTTATTTTATATGTATTTTTATTTTCCATTATGAATTACTAGTTGATTGAATGGAATTTCAATATTATTTTTATCACACATCAACTTAGCCTCACGATTAAATTGACGCAATGCTTCAAAGCGATTTTTCTCAGTTGACATCAATTCAAATTTTAAATCAACACTACTTGCTCCAAGTTCATTTACACCTAGATAACAAAAATCTAAGATTATATGCTTATCTAACATTGTTGGAAGTAATTGTTCTATAATAACTTTTTCAACATCAATAATACTTGCATCATATGCAATACTTAATGTTGGGTATTGTACATGATTGAGTTTTGATAAATTAATTACTTCTACAACTGAAGAATTAGGAACTGAGACTATTTCATTATTAAATGTCCTTAACACTGTTGTTTTAAGACCAATATCAATAATCTCTCCTTCATAACTACCAACTTTTACATAGTCACCTACATCATAATATCCCTCAAACAGTGCGAAAAAACCATCAATAAAGTCTCCAATAAAACTTGACCCTCCAACTCCAACAACGATTGCTAAAAATCCTGAAGAAGCCAAAATAATACTTGAATCAACTCCTAAAACTGGTAACAACGCAATAAAAGCGATAAACGATATTAAATATTTTAAAAGGTCATCAATAATACTCGCAATTGTTGCTGACCTTGTTTCACTAATTTTCGTAGCTTGTTTACGCATTACTCGATGGTTTAAAGCCATCAATAGTTTGGTTAAAATTACAAAAAATATAATTATCGCAATTATCTCTAAACCTTTAAATGCGACTTGATATAATATATCATCTAGTTTTCCTACTTGATCTACACTATTTTCCACAGTTTCATTTATTGTCTCTATTTGCTCACTATTCAATTTTCTCTCCTTTTAATCATTAAATAATTTTTAATAATTCTAATAATCTCTCTAAATCATCTTCACTTTTGAAACTAATTTCAATTGTTCCTTTTTCTGTTCCTTTTACTTTAACTTTTGTTTCTAATTTTTCAGAAATTAAAGCTTCTATTTTATTATTCTGATTTGCTTTAACTTTTTTCTTAGCAGTTGTTTGCTTTAATTTTGGATTTTTATCTTCCTTTAAAGTTTTTACTAAGTTTTCTGTTTCTCTTACTGATAAATCTTGAGCTTGAATTTCATCAACAATTGTCATAATTTCCATTTCATCATCAAGTGAAACAAGCACTTTAGCATGACCCATTGTTATTTTATTCTTACTTAATAATTCAATTACATCTTCTGGTAATTTAAGTAAACTTAAAATATTCGTAATGTGACTTCTTGATTTACCAATTTTCTGTGCTAATTTTGCCTGAGTTAAACCTAATTTATCAATTAACATTGCATACGAGTTTGCCTCTTCAATAATTGTTAAGTCTTCCCTTTGGATGTTTTCAATTAGTGCTATTTCCATCATTTGTTCTTCTTCATAATTATAAATAATTGCTGGTATGTCTTTTTTACCGGCTAACTTTGATGCCCTAAATCTTCTTTCTCCCGAGATAATTTCATATCCAACAAGTGATTTTCTAACTAAAATTGGCTGGAATACTCCTTGCTCTTTAATTGAAGTTGCCAAATCATTCAGCGAATTATCATTGAATTTTTTTCTTGGTTGATATTTATTTGGTTTAATATCTCCTAACGGAATATTAATAACTTCATTATTTGCTTCACTTGTTAATTCTATATTTTGAGCAATTAGATGCTCAAGACCACGTCCTAATCCTTTTTTCTTACTCATTTGCAATAACCTCTTTTCCCAGTAGTAAATAATCTCTTGATCCTGTTGATCTCTTATTATAATACATTATTGGTTGCCCATAACTTGGTGCTTCTGCGATACTGATACTACGGTGAATTACCGTTTTGTATAATTGGTCACTAAAATATTTATTAACATCCTCATATACAGCCGAACTTAAATTAGTATTCTTAATATACATTGTTAATAAAATACCTTCAATATGTAATTTCGGATTTAATTGATTTTTACATATATGAATAGTATTTAATAATTGTGTCATTCCCTCAAGTGCATAAAATTCACTTTGTACTGGAATAAGAACACTATCTGCTGCTGCTAAACCATTTAGTGTTATTGTACTAAGTGATGGAGGACAATCAATTAAAATATAATCATAACTATCACGTAAGCGATCGATACAGCTTTTTAAAACCATCTCTTTTCTTAATTCTCCGCGATATTCGGCATCAAATCCGATAAAACTTTGTGATACCCCAATACACGATACATTTTTAAACTCTGTGGGGATAATATACTTTGTTACATCTTTTTGATAATTTAACATCATATCATGTGTTGTAAGTTGCTGTTGTTCTAAATTGTGTTTATCTATTCCAATCCCTTGGGTTGCATTTCCTTGAGCATCAATATCGACGATTAATACTTTACGGTCATATAATCCTAAGGAAGCGGCTAGATTAACTGTTGTTGTGGTCTTACCAACTCCACCTTTTTGGTTAGTAATTGCGATAACTTTTCCCATTTTATTTGTTAATTCCTTTCATTTTTAATAAAAATACATAATCATCTCTATCAAGTCCCTCTTCTAGTTCTAAAACTAAATTAGGAAAATTCTTTTGAACTGATGATGTTGCTCCTTCTAGTTCTTTTTTTAGATAGTTAATAATCATTTTACTCTCAGGTCGTTTTAATTCGGAAATTTCTTTAACTTCCATTATGTTCAATTCTTGTTTTACCTTTGCTTTAGGTTTTCCGAGTTTTTCATTAATTAAATCTGTTGCTTCTGATACATTTAAATTACTTTTAATAATTTCTAATAAAACTGCTCGTGCTTCTTCTTCAAAATTTTCTAATTTTGATAGTTGTAATATAGCTCGACCATGTCTTTCTTTTATTGTACCCTTTATTAATTCATTTTGCACGAAAATCGGTAATTTTAGTAGTCGTTTTTTATTTGATATTGCTCCTTGACTCTTACCAATTTCTTGTGAAATGTCTTTTTGTCCCATTTTATTAATTTCTGATAGTTCTTGGAAAATTAGTGCGGATATCATTGGATTTAAGATTTCATTTTGCGAACGATAAAGTAAATGTTTTTTTATTTGTTCTAATTCAGCAATATTTATCCCCACATTAATTGTTGATTGTTTTTTCAGTTTGCAAACATAATAATAATCAAAATTATTTTCCACAATATACATTCCATTTTTATATGTTACTTCTACATAATATTGTGAAAGTTTATTTTGGTATTTCTCTTCAGCAATCATTTTTTGGCTTTCATTTAATGTCTCTATTTTTTTGTGTAAATCAATTACCCTCAAACTCGAAATTCTAAATATTTTAATGTCCATTGTTCCCCTTATAGTGGTTTTTTCTTAATTTGTCCATAATTCCGTGGATACTTTTTATTTGTCGCTTTTGTCTTTTTTATTTTGATATTTGCTCGTTTACTTTCCTCAAATGGTAGGATAATTTGTTGAACTTCTTCAACACTAGCTGATAATTCCTTTAGTGCATGTTGAGCCTCTTTGATTTCTGTTTCTGCTTGTGCTCCTTTTAAAGGAATAAAATATCCTCCCACTTTAACAAGTGGAATTGATAATTCTAATAGGATATTTAAACGTGAAACTGCACGTGAAGTTACAATATCATATTTATCTTTGACATCTTCGGCACGTTCATTAACAATCACAACATTTTTTAAATCCAATTTAGAGACAACAACTTCCAAAAATTTACAACGCTTTGTCAATGGTTCAATTAATGAAAACTTGATTTGTGGATAATAAATTGCTAATACAATTCCTGGAAACCCTGCTCCACTACCAATATCTGCTATTGTTTTTACATTATCATCTATTAAACCAGTTATTGTCAAACTATCGTAAAAGTGCTTTAAGTATACACCATGTAAATCATCAATTCCTGTCAAATTCATCACTTGATTATATTCATTAATTAATTCAAAATATTGATAGTACTGTGCTTGTTGATTATCGGTTAAATTAGCTGTATACTCAAACCAATACGCTAATTTTTCATCGGTTTTTAATTTATTTATCATCATTCTCCTGACTAGCACGATCAACATAGTATTTTGCAAGACCACCTACTGATGTTTCACGATATGCCTTTGGCAAATCTTTTCCAGTTTCATACATCACTTTAACTAAAGTATCAAAATCTACTAACTCATGTTCCGACATTTCCCATGCTAATTTCGAAGCTAGTCGTGCTTTAGAAGCACCAACTGCATTACGCTGAATACACGGAATCTGAACATAACCAAGCACCGGATCACAAGTCAAACCTAATTGATGCTCAAGTCCAATTTCGGCTGCTGCTTCAACTTGACCATTGTTTCCACCACGTAAATAAGTGATTGCTGCGGCTGCCATTGCTGTTGCAGTTCCTACTTCGGCTTGACATCCAGCCTCTGCTCCTGATATTGATGCATTTGTTTTGACAATTGTCCCAATTAAACCTGCGACTTTTAGTGCATCTACTATTTCTTGATCAGAATAATTATTCTTATCTTGATAATACTTAAGTGTCGCTGGAACTGTACCACATGCTCCACATGTAGGAGCTGTTACAATTATCCCACCACTTGCATTTTGTTCATTTACCGCATAGGCATAAGAACTAATAATTAATTCTGCATCTTTTTCATTTAGTTGATTTAACATTTTTGCACGTTTTTTTACTTTTAATTTTCCGGGAATATAACCTTCATCTGCTAAACCTCTTTTAATTGCAGATTTCATTACATCCCAAACTTCAAATAAATAATCATTAGCATCATAATCAAACTTGTTGACATAATCTACATACGATAAATTATTTTCCTGACAATATTCATTTATATCATGCATATATTGGTGCGGAAAAACGTTAATATCGCTTGCTTGTTCATCAGCTACTTCATCAATTGTAATGTTTCCACCACCGATACTATAAATTGTCCATTTAACCTCTTCATCTGTATCTAAAATCCCTATTAATTCCATTCCATTTTCATGTTTTGGTAGTTCTTTTGTCATTTTAAAATTAGTCTTTATCGGAATTGGAGCAATTGTTTTTTCAATAATGTAGTCTGTTAAGTGGCCAACTCCAGTTAAAGCAAGTGAACCATATAGATTACAAGTTACGCTCTTCAAGTTTGGAAATGTTTGTTTAAAACGTTTGGCGGCTATTTGTGGTCCCATTGTATGTGAAGAAGATGGACCAACACCGATTTTATATATTTCTCTTATTCTTTCCATCTTAGCCTCTTAATACATCAATGCGATTTTGCATATCCTCTTTAAATAAATAACTTCCTGCTACTAACACATCACAACCAACTTCCGTTACTACTTTAAATGTATCAGCACTAATTCCACCATCAACTTGAATTAAGTAGTTATAATTGTTTTCCGTTCTTAAGGTTGCTAATTTGTTAATCTTATTTGCTGAATCAGGCATAAATTTTTGTCCACCAAATCCTGGCTCAACGCTCATTACTAATACTAAATCTAACTGAGGTAAGTATTGTTCAATTGCTGATACATCTGTATTTGGTTTAATTGAAATTCCTGGTTTCATACCAGCGTTTTTAATTTCTGTAATTAATGCTGGTATTTCATTTGGTGCTACTGCTTCAACGTGAAATGTAAAATATTCTGCTCCTGCTTCTTGGTAATTTTTAACATACTTTTCTGGGTTACTAATCATTAAGTGAACATCAAATACTTTTGTACTAAGTGGACGTAAACGACTAATTAAGTCATAACCAAATGTCAAGTTAGGGACAAAATTTCCGTCCATTACATCTAAATGTAACCACTCTGCACTTACTGCTTCTAGTCTTTTTATTTCTTGTTCTAAATTTAAAAAATCTGCTGCTAATAATGATGGGGCAATTATTCTCTTCATTATTCCTCCTATATTTCTTCCATAATTTTTTGATAATTATTATATCGCTTTTGCATTTTTTTATTTTGAGCAACTGCTGCTTTTACTGCACAGTCCGGCTCCTTTAAATGGTAACATCCATTAAAACGACATTCAGGGCTTATCTCTACATAATCAACATAGTTATCACGAATGTCTTCTTTAGTTAAATTCAAGTCTAATGCTGAAAAACCAGGTGTATCAATTATGTAACTATTTTGAAAGTGGTAAAACGTAACTTCTCTTGTTGTGTGTTTTCCACGGCCAAGCGCCAATGATATTTCTTGGGTTTGCAAATTAAGTGCTGGTAATAGTTTGTTAATTAATGTACTTTTACCTACTCCTGTTTGTCCTGTAAATACGTATTTATCATTTTTAATGGTATCAGCAATTTCACTAACATCACCCGTTAAATCACTGTATAAAACTTTATAACCAATTTCCTGGTAATACTCTAATTCATTTTTTAAGTTTGTATATTCATCAGTTGTTAATAAATCTACTTTTGTAATTACAATTGTTGAATCTAATCCATTTTTCTCCATAATTAATAACATTCGGTCTAGTAATCCAAAATTCATCTTTGGTTCAGTTGCACTAAAAATTAACATATCATTTTTAACGTTTGCTATTTTTGGTCTAATTAATTCATTTTCTCGGTCAATTATTTTGTGAATATATTTTTCTTCTAAATCAAATTCTACATAATCACCTGTTATGATTTTTTGACGATTTCGCTTTAATTTGGTGCTTGCTCTACATTCATAAACAACATCATTTTTTTCTACATAAAAGAATGATGCTATTGCTTTTATTACCAATCCTGTTGTCACATTACCTCCTTTAATTATTACCGCTATTTTCTACTGGACTTGAATTTTTATCTTCATTATTATTCGTTGGATTTGAAGCATTATCTTCATCCGTATTGTCTGGATTATCAGTCTGAGAATCATTATTACCTTCAGGTGTTGTTGGAATTTGCGTATCTCCACTTGTTGATTCTTCTTCAGGTTTTGGAACATTAATATTAATGTCGCAATTATTACCGACAACATTAACTTTAAGGATATTACCATTTTTAATTGTTTCTTTATAATTTGGTGATTGACTTGTAACTTGATTTTCTTTAAATCCTTCTGCACAAACATCTGTTGTTTCTAATTTAATTTGGTTATTTGTGGCCCAAGTAGAAACTTCACTTAATGGTAAACCAATAAAATTCGGTACTGTCAGTTCAATAGTTTGAGTACTTGAATATAATATGATTTTGTCATCATAACTTATTAATTGTCCGGCTGGTGGTTCTTGATTTACAATTGTTCCTTTTTCCTGTAAACTATTAACTTGTTTAACTTCAACATCATATCCTAATTTTTCAAGGGTAATTTTGGCTGTATCAGCATTTTTTCCGGTAAAATCTTCTAACTCAATTGTTTTTGGACCTTGCGATACTGTGAAAATTATTTCTTGTCCATCTGTTACTTTTGAACCTGCCTTTGGATTTGTTGCAATGATTTGGTTCTCTTTATATTCATCTGAATTTTTGTAAATAATTGAGATGTTTTCTCTTGCTAAATACTCACTAATTTTTACGGTTTCAATGTCCTTACCTATTAAATCTGGCATAATCAAATCTTTTGGTTTCATTGCTTGCCAAGCAAAAAAACTGATGATTGCTAGTGCAATTATTATTGAAGAAATAATTATTTTTTTCTTCTTATTACTTTTTTTCTTAATTGTTTCAATATTTATTTGTTCGGTTGGCATAACAATTGTTTGTTCAAGCTTTTTATCATCACTTACACTTAAATCATTTTCTAAGATTAATTTTGGAGCTTTTGTTTTTCCGTTTTGCACTTGAATTAAATCTTCTAACATTTCATTGACTGTTTGATAACGGTTTTCAAGTTTTTTCGCACTAGCTTTAATCGCAATGTTTTCTAAAGTTTGCGGAACATCTGAACGTTTTTCAATAATTGAAGGTAGTGGATGATTCATTTGTTTAATCATAATGATTGCTGGTTTTTCTCCTGTAAACGGAGCGTGACCAACAAGCATTTCGTATAATAAGATTCCAACAGAATAAATATCTGATTGAATTGTTAAATTTTCCCGATTTAAAATTTCTGGTGCTACATATTGTGGGGTTCCCATTAATGATTGTGTCCTTGTAAATTCCCCATCAATGATATCGGCTATTCCTAAGTCGGTTATCTTTGCTTCACGGTTTTGGTTTAATAAAATATTTTGACTTTTAATATCTTTATGAACCACTCCTTTTTCATGAGCATGACTTAACCCTTTTAAAATTTGAATAGTTATATTTATTACTTCTTCCACTTCAAGTGGAGAGCATGTTGAAATATATTCCTTTAAAGTCATTCCTTCAATAAACTCATTTACGATGTAATAAACATCATTTTCTTCTCCTACATCAATAATTGAAACAATATTTTCATCATTTAGTATACTTAATGTTTCCGCTTCACGTCTAAAGCTTCTTATTTTCCTTTCATCAATATTCTCGTTTTTCAAAATCTTGATTGCAACGTTTTGCTCCGTTTTTTTGTCATATGCTAAATATACTTTAGCCATACCACCTTCACCAATTTTTCGTTTAACAATATATCGATTAGAAATAATTATTTCATTTTTCATTTCTAACTCCTATTTTCCATTGTAACTACACTTATATTATCACTACCATCTTTTTCATTTGCTAGATCAATTAATTTTTCAACTTTACTTTCCAAGTCATTTTCTTCATTCATGATTTTCCAGATTTCCTCATCTGTTACTTCACCTGTTAATCCATCACTACATATTAAAAACTTAAATTCTTTTGGAACCTTTAATTCTTTAATATCAATTGTTAGTTTTTTACTTGTTCCTAGAGCTTGTAATAGTACATTTTTATATCGGCTTGAACTTGCCGCTTCACGACTTAAACTTCCAGAATCAATCATCGCTTCAACTAATGTATGATCCTTTGTAATTTGCATAATTTTTTGGCTGTTGATATAGTAAATTCGACTATCTCCAATATGCCCAATATATGCTCGTTTACCATCGTAAATAAGTAGTGAAGTTGTTGTCCCCATTTTTGCATACTCTGTATACAATATTGATTTTCGATATATATCTTTATTTGCTTTTAATAATGTTTCTTCAATAAATTTTTTATAATCTACAGGCTTGTCAATTTTTTGAAACTCTTCTGAAATCACTTGACATGATATTTCACTTGCAATTTCTCCGGCATTATGTCCACCCATTCCATCAGCAACCACAATTATTGTGTGATTTAATTTATTTTTTAAAACAAGGACATTATCTTCATTTTGTTTTCTGGTTCTCCCAACATCACTTTTTGCAATTATATTAATCATTTGCGTGTTTACGTCTTAATTGTCCACAAGCTCCATCGATGTCATCACCTTTTGACTTTCGAGTTGTAACTTGAATGTTTCGCTCTTTTAGGATTTTTTCAAACTTTTTAATTTGTTCTGATTGACTTTTCTTATAATCATATTCATCAACTGAATTAAACGGGATTAAATTAATATGACAATTAATTCCGTGTACTAATTCTGCTAATTCTTTTGCGTGTTCAATTGAATCATTTATTCCTGCTAACATTATATATTCAAATGATACTCGGCGATTAGTCTTTTTAATATACTCTTTTGTTACTTTAATAATCTCTTCAATACTATATACATTATTAATTTTCATAATTTTTGAACGAACTTCATTATTTGAAGCGTGTAAACTAATTGCTAAATTAATTTGTTTTGGATATTCAATTAATTCATACATTTTCGGAACAATTCCACTTGTTGATACCGTTATATGACGTGCCCCAATGTTTAATCCTTCACCGTTATTGATAATATCGATAAATTTTAAAACATTTGTTAAGTTATCCATTGGTTCACCAATTCCCATTACTACAATGTTCCCTACACGGCTATTTTCAGCACTAACAATTCGAGAAAAACTAACAACTTGTGCCACAATTTCTCCCGTACTTAAATTACGTTTAAATCCACCTAGATGCGATGCACAAAAACTACAACCAATCTTACAACCAATTTGGGTTGTAACACATACTGAGTATCCATGTTGATACTTCATTAATACTGTTTCAACCACTTCATTATCCGACAACTGTAATAAAACTTTTTGCGTTCCATCAGCACTTTTTTGGTGGCGAACAACTTCAAAATTTGGAATGAAATAATTAGTTTTTAAAAATTCCTTAGTCTTTTTATCAACGTTATTCATTTGCTCAAAATCAGTAATCAAATGTTGATATAACCAACTCCAGATTTGCTTAGTTCTAAATTTTGGTAATTTTGCCGCTGTTATCACTGACTCTAAATCGCTGTAATCTAAATTATATATATTTTCCATCTTACTTCCTTTTCATCTTACACATATAAAAACCATCACTTTTTTGTTCAAATGGTAGTAATGTTATTCCTATTTGCTCTGCTTTTTGATATTTACTCATCTCTTCATAGTTAACTTCTTCATATCCGTATTCATCCATAAACTTCAAGACTTGTTGTTCATTTTCGTGTTTATTTAATGTACATGTTGAATAAATTAATTCTCCGTTCGGAGCCAAAAGCTGATTAGCAACAGCTAAAATTTGCTGTTGGACTTGAATAATGTTATTTATCTCTTTTTGGTTCTGGTAATACCTTGCTTCTGGCTTACTACCAAATACTCCCCAACCACTACATGGAGCATCAACCAATATTTTGCTGTACTTTGTTGGTAATTTTTTATTTTGAAGCATTTCTAAAATTGCCTGATAATCAGTTGCATCACAATTGATTGCTGTGCTGTTTTTAATGCCATCTTGACTTAAATTATTTTGTAATAACTTAAATCTTGATTCATTAATTTCATTTGCAACAATATACTTTGAGGTTGCTGCTATATGACGGGTTTTATTTCCAGGTGCTGCACATAAATCTAAAACCACATCGTCTTCACCAGCATTTACTAATTTCCCAATTAAATATGATCCTAAGTCCTGAATAACAATATTTCCTTGTTTGAAATCTTCGGTTTGAATGATATTGGTGTTTGCTGCTACTAAATCTGAATACGCTGTTTTCACAAAATTTTCAGGATGCAATAGTTCATTGATTTTTCGTGCTGTTATTGTTTTAATTTCTTGATTGGCTTGTAAAATTTTCAGATAATCTTCTGGATAATCTTTTTCCAGTCTCTTAACCAACCACTGTGGATGCGAGTACTTAATACTAATATTTTTAATTTCATTTGCATATTTTGGTTCAATTAAACTTGCTTTTTTTAGTTGATTATTCAAAAAGAAACTGACATATTTTACTGCTTTTGCGTTTACTTTATGACATAAATTCGTATATTCACTTATAACTGCATACTCTGGTACACTATCCAGATATAAATGTTCATAAAGTGCTAAAATTAAAATGCGACGAGTGTTTAAATCTAATTTTCGTTTTTCTGTTAACTCATTTACTAAAAAGTTTAAATAATCATAATTTTGGACAATGCCATATACACGTTTAGTAATGTTTTTGATTTCTTCCGGTTCTTTATTTAACTGCTTTAACCTTAAGTTGATATAAATTTGTTTTTCTTCAAAATCTTTAATTATTCGGTAAGTTGTATATCGCATTTATCCTCTTTTCTGAAAATATTCTTCTATTTATGCTGAAAAATAGAAGAATAATACTATTAAACTGATTAATAATTGAGCAGTTGCAAATAAAAGAACTATTTGCTTTTCATTTTGCCCTGATTGTTCTAAGTGGTGATGAAATGGAGCCATTTTAAATATTCTTTTTCCCTCACCAGTTTTACGCTTTGTATATTTAAAGTATGTAACTTGAATTACAACACTTAATACTTCAAATATATATAATCCACCCAATATTAGTCCTAAAATTTCAATTTTTAAAACAATAATACTGTATGTAAACAATACTCCTAATACAAGTGATCCGGTATCACCCATAAACATTTTCGCCGGATTAAAATTATAAATTAAAAATCCTAATAATGAACCTACAACTAGTAAATCTAATGTTTGAATCATAATATTACCTTGATTACCAGCAATAATGCTTAATGTTAAAAATACAATTACAGAAATTGTTGATAATAAACCATCTAAACCATCCGTTAAGTTCGTTGCATTGGAAAAACCGACAATCATTATTGGAATAATAATATAATAAAATAATCCAGAAATTGTAAATATTCCTAAATCAACTGTTGCATTATGCCCCATTTGCATCAAAGAAAAAATTACAAATATACTAATGATAAATTGTAGTGTTAATTTTTGTTTTGGTGATAAACCACTCTCATTACGGCGATTCATTACCTTTAAATAATCATCACGAAAACCAATGTAACCATATCCTAAAATGATAATTGCAATTGTAACTAATGTTATCACATTATTTGGTGTTAAGACACCACCTACACTATTTCCTAATGCAACAAATGGTAACAAAATTAAGATTGTTCCAAGAAAAGTTATCCCTCCCATTGTTGGTGTTCCTTGTTTCTTTTTATGCATTTCTGGTGCATCATCATAAATCGGCTGAATTATTCCTTTTTTTGTTAAAAGTGCCAAAAAGATTTTTCCAAACAATAAACACACTATAAAACTCACTACTAAATACGTCATATTTACCTCAATCCTACTGTTTCTAGTCCTTTTTCAATTCCATCCTCACTACAATCTGTTGACACATAATTGGCTGCTTTTTTTACAATATCTTTTGCATTACCCATTGCCACAGATTTATCCACATATTTCAACATTTCAATGTCATTTACACCATCACCAAAGGCGAAAGTCGTAACTTTTTTTCCATCCGCTTCGATTTTTGTTTTCAATAAATCAATTCCCTTAGCTTTATTTTCAGCTCCTGGTAATATTTCCAATGATGTATCATTCCACTTTAATGAATGAAATCCATGGTTTGTTATTACCTGCTCAACTTGATTTACTAATGTTTTATGACCAAAAACCCAAAACTGAAAAACATCATGTTTAATTTTTTCTTCCGATACTTGCACATCTAAAATCCCATATTCGTTTAGAACATCTAAAAGGATATTTGCCGATTCTTGATTTGGAAGGTATATTCTTTCTTGAGTTTCATATCCCCAATGGACTTTATGATCACTAAAAATTGATAGTAATTTATCTTTTTTCTCGCTCGAAAATGAATTTTTATATAATTGTTGTCCTTGATAAACTACATCTTGACCATTTGAACAAATAAAACTTGTGGTTTTAAGTTGTTCGATATATGTTTTGGCCTGATCACGGCAGCGTCCTGTACAAATGAAAACTTCAGTGTTTTCATTTTTTATTTCTTCAATCGCCTTGATAACATTATCATTAATTACGTTCTGTCCGTAAGGTAGTAATGTTCCATCAATATCGAAAAAAACCAAATTCTTACTCATTATACGCTCCTATTAATTTGTTTTTTAATAAATATTCATAAATTCCATCGGCATCTGCTGATGTCGTAAATTCGTTTGCAAAGGTCTTTACACGCTCACTTGCATTGTCCATAGCAACTGCAACATCAACTGCTTCAAACATTTCAATATCATTATGACCATCACCAAATGCATAAATCTTCACTTCTTCATCAGTATTTTCTTGATAAAATTTAATCCCAAATGCTTTTGATAATCCTTTCGGTAAGATATCATATCCTGTATGTGGCCAACTTACTACGTGATATTTATCCTGATCATATCCAACTTTATCAAGTTCACCAATCAGCCACATCTGACCAACATTATATGTTGTTGGATATGTTTCAATTACTTCCGGATGACTTATTGAAACATCATCAAAAAAGGCTTTTGCTTTTTTAATTAATTCTGCGTTTCCATCTAATAGACCACTTTCAAAAGCACCTTGATATCCTAAAATCATGTCATTTTTTCGTGCTGTTTCTGTCCAATACTCTAAGTCCTCGATTGCAAAACCATTTTCATAAATAAGTTCTCCATTTTTCATCATTACCTGACCATTTGTTGCGATATAATTATTAATCCCTAATTCATCTCCTAAAGCCTTCGCATGTTGAATCGATTTTCCCGTTGCAATAAATACTTCATGTCCTGCTGCTTGCAACTGAGTAATTGCATGTTTCGTTTTAGTCGTTGGATGATCTAATCCTAGTGGCAATAATGTTCCATCAATATCGAAAAAGAATACTTTTTTCATTGTTCTCCCTAATTAAATTTATTTTTTATATTTAATAATGCTGTTTTCATTTCTTCATATGTTTTCAACTGTTGAATTTCACGACGATATTTTGTTGCTCCTGCAATTCCTTTTAAGTACCATGCTGCATGCCCGCGCATTTCTAAAACTGCATTTCGTTCGCTTTTTGTTTCCATTAACTTATCCATATGTTTGATTGCTATATCAATTTTTTCACCGGCAGTTGGCTCTTCAAGTAACTCTCCTGTCGATAAATAATGATCAATTTGTTTGAATATCCACGGATTTCCCATCGCTGCACGACCAATCATAATTCCATCTACTTTAGAATAATCAAGCATTTCTTTTGCTTTTTGCGGACTATCAATATCTCCATTACCAATAACAGGAATTGATACTGCTTCTTTAACTTTTTTTATCATTTCCCAATCTGCTACTCCGCTGTAATATTGCTTGGTTGTTCGTCCATGAATAACAATTGCTTTGGCTCCAGCACGTTCAACATTTTTGGCATTTTCAATAACATTAATCCGTTCTTTATCCCAACCAAGGCGCATTTTAACCATCACTGGCTTATCAACAGCATCAACGATTGCCTTTGTCAAATTATAAACATGTTCAGGATCTAAAAGAATTTTTGAACCTGATTCATTTTTGGTGATTTTCGGTGCTGGACATCCCATATTAATATCAATAATATCTGTATCGGTTTCTTTATCTAAATATTTGGCCGCCTCAACCATTGTCGCAATTTCACTACCAAATAATTGCAGAGCTACCGGATGTTCCTCTTCTGTTATTTCAACCATTTTTCGTGTACGTTCATTTTTATGTAATAACGCTTTATCATTTACCATTTCCGTACAAATTAAACCTGCACCTAATTCTCTAACAATCTGCTTAAATGCTTGGTTTGTAACACCAGCCATTGGGGCTAAGATAATGTTATTATCTAATTCTAAATTACCAATTTTAAGTTTGCTCATCTATCACTCCAATTTCTTTCATATATAGTATACTATAAATTATCACTAATTATTAAATATAACCGAAAAAATATTTATAATGTAAATTCTATTTAATTATGTTTGAAAATCGATTATATTTTCTTTTTTTTAAGTTTTTTTCATTTGATATTGCTTCATTTTATATAGGTTGTTATATTGAGCGAACAAAGGAAAAACAAGTGGTATTTACCCTTGTTTTTTATCTGATTTTACTTACCTAAACAAAAACGCGAAAATAATTCATTTAATAAGTCATCTTTTACTTCTAATCCCATTATCTCACCGAGACTAAACATTGCTTCTTTTAAATCAATTTCTACAATATCCATCGGCATCATGATTTCAATATTTTCTTTGGCTCTAATCAATAGTGTTTTTGTATATTCTAATTTAGAAATATGACGCGTATTTGTCACATAATTACTTTTAAAAACATCAAAACTATTTAAATCAAATAATTCAATGATTTTTGCCTCTAATTGCTCGATTCCTTCATTTTGTAAGACAGACATTTTAATTGTATCTGGAAATAAAGTTTCAAGTCGATTAATTGAAGCATCTGTTTTATTGATAATTAAAATTGTTCGTTTATTTTTCGTTAATTCTATTAGTTCAATTTCATCTGATGATAATTCACGGCTTGCATCTAGTATATGTAAAATTAATTCCGCTTCCTCAATCATTTGTTTTGATTTTTCAATTCCAATTTGTTCAATCAGGTTATCAGTTGACCGAATCCCGGCTGTATCAACTAAATTTAAGGTGATATCACCGATGTTGATTGCTGATTCAATTGTATCACGTGTTGTTCCGGCAATTTCGGTTACGATTGCCTTTTCACTACGTGCAAGTCGATTTAAAAGTGATGATTTTCCTACGTTAGGTGCTCCAATTAGGGCTGTTTTTATTCCCTCTTTAATTAATTCTCCTTTTTTCGAGTCTTTGATAATTGTATCAATATCCGCAATTAATTGATTAATTTGGGGTTCTACGTGTTGTTGGGTAATTTCTTCAATATCCTCATATTCTGGATAGTCAATATTTACCTCAATTTGAGCAATAACATCCATTAACTTATTTCTTAATCCTTCAATTAACTCTTTTGTTTCTCCCTTTAATGATTTTAAGGCCATCTGGTGTGATTTTTCATTTCCAGCATGAATAATATCCATTAAACTTTCTGCTTCCGTTAGTGATTTTTTTCCATTTAAAAATGCACGTTTTGAAAACTCTCCTGGTTGTGCCAATTCAATTTCTTCATCTTGGAGTAAAATTTCTAAAATTTTATTTGTTATAAATATTCCACCATGACAATTAATTTCAATGGTATTTTCACCAGTAAATGTTCTTGGCGCTCTAAGTACACTAACTAATATTTCATCAATTGGTTCACCGTTATTATTATGAAAGTGAGCAAAAGTGATTGTATTACTCGCTTTTTTGGTAATATCAATTGTAATGTACTTATTTACCGTTTCAATTGCACTATCACCACTAATTCTAATAATTGATATTCCACCTTCACCGTGCGGCGTGGCAATTGCTGCAATGTTATTACTCATTTTATTCCTCCACTTATTTTTCTTCCAAACTCTTTAGTTTTTTCTCTAACGTTTTTACTTCTTTTTTCAGTTGTTTATTTTCTTTTAATTTCTTAGTTATAAATTCTAATGTTGATACTTCATTTTGGTTAATCAATTTTTTAATTTCATAGTATTCATCAAAAGATTCTTGTAAATAATCACGAGCTTTTTCTTTTAAATACACTGTAACTCTTGTTTTATTTGACATGTATTTATAATCTACAACTTTTATCAATTCAAGTTCTTTTGTATTATCAACGTGTGTTCCACCACAAACTTCTTTATCAAAACCACCAATCAGGACAACATTAATTTCTTCTTTTGCTATATCTAAATGAGAAATGTCCAATTCTTGGTCTTCTTTTTCATCATATTTTCTTGTAATTACTGGTATTCCTACTAAAATCAATTTATTGGCAGCATTTTCAAAATCATTAAGTTCTTGGCGATCTATACGATCTAAAATATCAAAATAATAATAGTCTTCTTTTGTTATTACTGAACTTATTTCATATCCCTTTTTTTCAATTAAAGCACAAAATAAATGCTGACTTGTGTGCATAAGTGAATTTTGATAACGGCGTTCTTCATCTAATATACATTCAACTTCACCACTTACTAGCGTTTCAACCTCATGAATAATTTTTCCTTGGTGTTTAAAAACATCAAGAACTTTTACGCCATTAATTGTCCCTGTATCAGCGTTTTGTCCTCCACCTTCAGGGTAAAATATTGTCTTTTCTAAAACTACAAACTTCTTATTTTGGTGTTCATAACTTTCAACTACTTGCGTCTTCATCAAAACTTCATCACTAATAAACATTTGTCCTCCTCAGAACTAATTATTTTATTCAATAAATAATTTATATACTTCGTTTTTCTTCATTTTTCGCACTTTAGCTACTTCTTTAATTGCTTCGTTTTTTGATTGACCTAAATCAATTAATTTATATACGTGTTCTTCTATTGTAAGTTCGCATTCTTCACAATTTTTTTCTAGCGGTTCTACTACGATAACAAACTCACCCTTAATTGGATTTATACTAAAATGGTTAAAAATTTCTAAAGCAGTTCCACTTAAATACTCTTCATTTAATTTTGTAATTTCTCGTGCCACTGTAATTTTAGTTTCACTATTAACATTTACAATAAACTTCAAGGTTGAAAGTAATTTATGTGGTGATTCGTAAAAAACACCTGTTTCATCAGCATAAACTATCTGCTCTAATTTTTCTGCTTTTCCTTTTTTATTAGTTCCTAAAAAGCCATAATATTTAAATTCATTATTCGGGAAGTTGGCACGAATTAAAGCTACCAAAAAAGCACTAGCACCTGGTAAAACAACAACATTATATTCTAGTTCATCTATTTTTTTAATGATGTCATATCCCGGATCAGAAATCCCGGGCATTCCTGCGTCACTTACAAGACCAACACTATGGCATCTTTCGAGGTCATTAATAATTTCACCTTCCATTTTTTCCTTATTATGCTCATGGTATGATTTAGTATTAACTTTTATCTCATAACGATTTAATAATTTTTGGGTTACCCGTTTATCTTCACAATATAAAACTTCAATCTCTTTTAACACGTTCAAAGTTCTTAAAGTTATATCTTCTAAATTTCCAATCGGGGTTGGAATGACATAAAGTGTCGGCTTATTATTTTTAAAACTTTTTTGTATCTTCATCATTACTCCTATATACATTATTATAGCAATTAATTAAAAACACTATCGAGTTAAATTATGAATTTTAATGGATATATTATGCAAATGTAATATCTAGATTATTTTATTATGCCAAATCAATACGTACATAACTTTTAAAAATTAATAATCTTAGCTACTTATACATCTGTTAAACCCTCTACATTATAACATTATATTGTCGAATAAAGACTATTATTAACTTAGTAATTTTACTGATTGTAATCTTCTATCTTAAAAGTTGACTACACGATATTTATCAGCAAATTTAAGATTTTTATTTGCACTTGATAGTGAATATGTCGGTTTTTTTTATTAACAAATCCATGCTATACTTTAGTCATAGAAAGAGGAGGTAATATGAAGATAATTAATGAATTCCCAGAAAATTTTCAATGGGGTGGTGCGTTAGCTGCTTGTCAATGTGAAGGAGCATATAATTTTAACGGACGTGGATTGTCAACATCAGATATCCATGTATATGACCCAAATATTAAACGAGATGATTTAGGTGAAGAGGGCGGTGGTTCTTTAAGTTATATTAAATCATGTGCAGCAGATACTGAAAGATATTATCCAAAGCGATTTGGAATAGACTTCTATCATACATACAAAACAGATTTAAAGTATTTCCAGGAAATGGGGTTTAAAGCATTAAGAACTAGTATTTCGTGGTCAAGAATCTTCCCTAATGGAGATGAAACCCAACCAAATGAGGCTGGACTGAAGTTTTACGATGATTTATTTGCAACGATGATTGAATATGGGATGGAACCAATAATTACCATGTCACACTATGATATTCCATTATATCTAGTTACTGAGTATGGTGGTTTTGCCAACCGAAAAGTTATTGATTTCTTCACTAACTACGCAAGTGTAATACTTAATCGTTATCACAATCAGGTGAAGAAATGGATTGTATTTAATCAAATAAACTTACTCCCTGGTGTACGTTTTGGTAGTTTAGGTCTGTACAATGACCAAAGTGATAACATGAATGAGTTGATGTATCAAGCTGTTCATAATCAATTTGTTGCAAGTGCTAAAACAAAAAAAATTGCTAAAGAAATCAGTAGTGAACTTCAAATTGGAATAATGGTAGCCGACGGAACATTTTATCCGGCAAGTTGTAAACCTGAAGATGTAATTTTAACAATGAAGAAAAATCGAATGCAATATTTCTTTACAGATGTTCATTTCCGTGGGGAGTATCCACAGTATTCGTTACGTTATTTTGCTGACAACGATTATCACATTAGTATGAGTACTGATGATTTAAAATTAATCAAAGAAAACACTATGGATTTCTTGGCAATATCTTATTATTCATCAAGTATTGTTGATAGTGAGGTAAATACTATTGAACCTTTTGATTGTTCATTAAATCCCCACTTAAAGAAAACACCTTGGGAATGGCGCGTCGATCCACTTGGTCTTTATAATTCACTCTCACAATATTGGGATCGTTATCAAATGCCAATGATTGTTGCTGAAAATGGTTTTGGTGCTTTAGATACAGTTTCTGAAGATGGTAAAATTCACGATGATTATCGCATTGAATATTTACAAGAACATATCCAACAAATCAAAGAGTGCATTAAAGATGGAGTTAATATTACTGCATACTTAAGTTGGGGACCAATTGATATTGTAAGTTCTTCAAGTGCAGAAATGAGTAAAAGATATGGCTATATTTATGTTGATAAAGATGATTTAGGTAATGGCTCAGGAAAACGAATCAGAAAAGATTCTTTTGAGTGGTACAAACAACTGATTTTAACAAATGGTAGTAATTTATAAATTTTTAAATAAATTATTCCATTACTCATCTTAAAAAAAGAGCCCAATTAGTTACCGTTAACAAATTAATGTTAATTGTTTTCTAATTGGGTTCTTTATATATCTTATAACTTTGTTAAAATATATTCTTTAAAGCAACCATACTCTTTAATTGATATAATGTCTTTTATATTTTCTGGTGCATTAAAAATCTCTACTAATTCTTCGTATAATAAACTAAATTCTTTCCGGTTTTTTTCATTTATTGCAATCAATAAGACGAGATAAACTACTTTATCATCATCCCAGTTTACTCCATTTTCAAATATTGCCACACTTATACACGTTCTAATGGCATCCATATGCATACTATGTGGAATTGCTATTTGGGCAAAGGCAGTTGAAGAAGCTTCCTCACGATTAATAACATGATTGACGTAATCAGAATTTACATAGTTATAAATTTCAAGAGTTGCACAAAGTTCTCTGATGAATTCTTTCTTATTTACAAATTGAGGATTTCTGTAAAATAATTCTTCATTAAATATTTGTGTGAAATTCTGTTTATTTAAAACTATTTGCTTATTTGCTGAAATTTCATTTAACCGCTTATTTATTGTATCAAATTCACTTAATGTATTAAATAGAGGGATTTCAATTACCTTGCTAGAAATTTCACTATTATTTAGTGTAATGGTTGAAAAAATCACATCGAATGTTTTAATATCTACCTGTTCTAAATCGGATATTACAACAAGATTATCAACATTGATTTTTGATTGAAAGTTTTGGGATATTATTGTCATTATTTTTTCAGTAAGTTGATTATAATTTGGACAATATAATAATGCCGATAATTTATCTTCACTTTTATTCTGACGTTCGATTTCAGTCCCTATATGCAGGGCAATAAATGCTATCTCATCTTCACACACTTCTTGTTTATACTTTTCTTTTAAAATAATTGCTATCTTTGTCGAAATATCATATATAAGTGGTGCTCCATATTTAACTTGACTAATCATTGGGTTATGAATTTTATTCTTAGTTTGCATTCGATAGATTAAATTGTTTATATGTAATGTAAATGGAATCAAGAATGATGGGTGGAGCAAATTTATAACATATGTCTCTTCGATTGTTTTAACCATTGACTGAACAAATGTAATAGTTTCATTGCTCATTATTTTGTTTAATTCTTCAATGCTTTTGGGGCTTAAAATATTTGCATTAGCATTAACTAATATTCCAATTTCAGATTTTTCTGAATCCGTAAATTCTATTTGGTATTCATTTTTTAAATTACCAATTATTTGATTGGTCATTAATTCGAATTTTGGATGCAAATTTAAATAATATTGCAGTTGATTTAAATGATTCCCTTCTTTAACTCGTTGAATTATTATTAATAAATGGAGGATTAAATTTATTTTTGCAAAATCATTTATATACAAATCATTATTAATACATGAATTTGATACTATTTGCTCAATTCTTTTTACATTAACTTGTGGAAAACTTTGTTGCATCGTCTTAAGCGATAATAAACTTCCCTGAATATTGGCATATATTTCATTTCTAATTACTTTTCGTTTATTCCGTTCTTCTCCTTTTAATGATAGATAATTGTTTTTAGTCTCTATACGTACATCATATATCTCGAAGCGACGATTTAAATGTGCTATCACCTTTTTCAATGTTGAATAACTTACAAATAATTTTTCACACAGTGCAAAGATATTCGTATCATCCTTATTTGTTTTGGTAATTATTTGTTGCATAATGTAGTTTGCTCGCTCTTCCAATGTAATTGGAACTTGAGTTGATATGTCAATTACCTTTGAAAGGTCAACTGATCTGTTTATTTTATATCCGAGGCGAGAACTTATTATTATTTCCGCTTCAGTTACCCCATTAATATATGCTACATAATTTTTTACTGTTCGTTTTGATAAATTAAGTTCCAATGCGATTTCACCACTACTTCGGATTGTATCTTGATTATTTAAATATTCAATAATTCGTAAATACTTTTTATGCATAAGTCCTCCTCAAAATAACGCTTAATATAAGTATACAATATATGTACATAATTTCAACTATAGTTTTGCCCCGTATAGTGAATTTAAAAATATTTCTTCTTGCACTGTACAGGGCAATAATCAAGTTGACTAGTACCTAAATTAATGAGAAACTTTAAGTACACAACCAGAAAGGAGTAATATGGAAATTTTATTATGTTGCGGAGCAGGAATGTCAAGTGGTTTTCTTGCAAACAACACAAGAAAAGTTGCTAAAAAAGAAGGAGTTGAAGCATTAATCCATGCTCGAAGTCATAGTGAGGTAAATGAATATTTACCAAGAATTTCAGTTCTTTTACTAGGACCACATTTGGCTTCTGAATTAAATGATTATGAAAATGCAGCCGCTCCCTACAATGTACCAGTAGCTGTTATACCAAAAGATATATATTCAACACTAGATGGTAAACGTCTTTTGGAGTTTGCATTAAATCAAATTGAAAATAAAAATTAATAGTTAAAAGGAGTTTTATGAACAAATTAGTAGATTGGCTTGAGGAAAGTTTCACTCCTAAAGCAAATAGAATTTTTAATAATCCATGGATTGCATGTATATCATCTGCGATGCAAAAAGTTATTCCATTTATTTTAACGGGATCAGTAATTTATTTTTATAACGTATTCACCCAATTCTTTGTATTTTTGCCTGATTTATCACCAATTGCCACTTTTAGTTTTGGGCTAATTACTTTAATTGTTACATTTATGGTTACTAACCAAGCGATGGAGAAATTAAATCACCCAGAATACACAATTAACGCCGGAATTGTTTCAATTTGTACATTAATAATGGTTGCTTTTCCATTCGGAGATAATAGTGACAGTTTATCGGCATTTGTTGGAAACCTTGGACCGGCTGGAATGCTTGTTGGAATTCTTGTTGGTTTATTTGTTGCTGAAATATTTCACCTGTGGGGCAAATTAAAATTTATGAAAGACAGTAATGTTCCTGATTTCATTGCAAATTGGATTAATACAATTTTACCAACTTTTATTGTCCTTGCGATTGCAATGATTGTTATTTATGTGGTTGAGTTTGATATTTATAATTTTATAATTCTAAGTTTTAGTCCAATTGCAAATATTGCCCAAAGTTTACCAGGACTAATTTTATTATCTTTTATTCCAGCATTCTTCTATACATTAGGTATTTCTACATGGACTTGGGGAGCAATCACAACACCAATTTATCTTGTAGCAATCCAAGCAAATATCGATGCTGTTGCTGCAGGAGAAACTGCACAATATATTGTTACTAGCGAAACAGTATTCACACTTGGATTTATTACACTTGGTGGGGTATGTGCAACTTTACCATTAAATGTCCTTATGATTAGGTCAAAATCACAGAAAATGCGAACTTTAGGAAAGATATTTATTGGTCCCTCAATCTTTAATATTAATGAACCTGTAATGTTTGGTACTCCAGTAGTATTTAATCCCGTATTAATGGTTCCAGCATGGATTAATTCGATTATTGGTGCAACTTATGTATGGTTCTTAATGGCAACTGATGCATTACATAAACCAGCTCAACTCCTGCAAATCGGACAAATACCTGCACCTCTTTCCAGTGTATTAGTAACACAAGATATCAGAGCATTATTATGGTATGTTGTCTTATTTATTATCTATTTAGTTATTTGGTACCCATTCTTTAAAAGTTATGAAAAAACACTAGTTGAAGCAGAAACTACTGCATAGAGAGGGGGAGGAAATGGAACAAATTTTACAAAGTGAATTAAATCAAGTTTCTATGCAAATAATTTTATATGCTGGAGATGCTAGGACTTTTGCTAGTGATTCACTTAAAGCAGCCCAGAAATTTGATTTTGAAACTGCGAATAAGTTAATCATTCATGCTGAAGAAAATATTACTAAAGCCCACAAAGCTCAAACTAATGTTTTACAATCAGCAACAGCTGGAACTGAAGTTAAATATTCATTATTATTTGCACATGCTCAAGATACCCTAATGACTATTATTTCAGAAATTAATATCTCTAAAGAATTGATTAATGTTTTAAAAATAATTAAAAATAACGGGACTCATGAATAAGGATTTAAATAAATTTCAGACACATAACAATGATTTTATAATATATAAAAAAAGAAGATGAACTTGCAATTACAAGTCCATCTTCTTTTTATTTAACTACATCTATAAATTACATTTCGGTAGTAATAATTAAATTTATTTTTTATTCATTTTTTTTTGTGCTCGTACACGTTGAATATCTTCACGCTTAATAACTAATGTTTGTAAAATCATAAAGATGTTACCAATTACCCAATATAAAGATAAAGCTCCTGGTAATTTTAAACCAAAAACAAAAATCATTAACGGCATTGTATATTTCATTGTTTTTAACATGTCTGAACCAGCTGCATTTTCATTTCCTAAGCTTGATACTACTGAAGAATAATACGTTGTGATTGCTGCAAGGATTGCCAAATAAATATTAGCATGACCTAAATCAGAGAAGATTAAGAAGTTTGTTGTCATGTCACTTGCTGAAAATAAATCTAATCCAGTTAAACCTTCTGGGGTTTTATTAATTAGTAAATTTTGTACTGCACCATAAAATACAAATAATAACGGCAGTTGGACAAGTGATGGTAAACATCCTGCTAGTGGATTAATACCATGACGTTTATATAACGCTTGTTGTTCTTGAGACATACGCATTTTACTATCGTTATCTGTCTTTCCACTATATTTTTTCTTAATTTTGTCCATTTCTGGTTGAACCTTTGCTAATTGACCACTTGACTTAATTTGTGCTTTGAATAGTGGAATCATTGCTATACGAACAACTACTGTAGTAATAACAAGCCCCCAAATAATATTATTTCCAGCAAGACGCCCCGCATAAATCATTGCTAAAGAGAAGAAACGGTTAATTGTTTGCCAAAATCCAGTTGTATCTGGACCTGTTGGATTGTCTGGACTAGTTCCACATCCTGTTAATATAACTAGTAGTACTAGCATCATCAATAATTTTTTCTTATTCATTATATTTTATCTCCTTAAATAACTTTGATAATTCTTTTTCCTTATTTGCATATGAAACCTGTTTACAACGAGGTCTTGCAATAATAACATAATCATATTTTACAATGTTTTTCCTAATTTGTGTAATTATCGATCGCATTATTCTTTTTTCATAATTTCGGTATGGAGCATGGCCTAATTTTTTACCAACTGAATAACCAATTCGAAAATGGTCAATATCCGAAGACAAAGAAGGTAAATAGTAAACAATATAACAACTATTTATATGTT
>CAZFWW010000001.1:0-40327 GCA_964522645.1 uncultured Mycoplasmatales bacterium | reverse complement strand
AATTTACAAACGTAAAGATGGTCAATATGGTATAATTGAATTAGAAGCATAAAAAGTAAAGAGCCTTCGGGCTCTTTTTTTGGGAGGAATAATATATGGATTTAAAGTTTGCTGAAAAGCTGGTAAATAGTGATGGTATACCAGGAAATGAAAAAGAAATTTATAATGTATTAAAAACAGAACTAGAATCAGTAGTAGATGAAATTACTAGTGATAATATTGGTTCTTTTGTAAGTTTAAAAAAGGGGAAAAGCGACTTACGAGTAATGCTTGCCGGACATATGGATGAGGTAGGTTTTGTTGTAAGCCGAATTGATGATAAAGGATTTATCTACATTAAACCAGCTGGTGGTTGGTGGTCTCATGTCCTTTTAGCACAAAAATTACGAATTACTACAAGAGATGGACGAAAAATAACAGGAGTTATCGGATCAAAACCACCACATATTTTAAAAGTAGAAGAACGCAAAAAGGTAGTGGAACTTGATGATTTATTTTTAGATTTAGGTGTTTATTCAAAAGCAGAGGTTGAGAATTTAGGGATTCGCATAGGTGATATGATTACACCAGATATTGACTTTGAAGTTATGAATAATTCAGATTTCTTGTTAGCAAAAGGTTGGGATAATCGTATTGGATGTTATATTATGGCACAAGTTATGAAAAATATCAAGGATTTAGAACTTGAAAGTAATATTTATGGTGTTGCAACAGTTCAAGAAGAGGTTGGACTTCGTGGGGCACATACATCAGCAAATTTAGTAAAACCTGATTTAGCAATTGCCATTGATACTGGAATTGATGCAAATAATCCTAAAATTACTAAAGGCGAATTAAATGCAGCAGCCGGTGATGGTCCAGTTTTACTTGTAATGGATGCAACGCTAATTGCTCATCCAGGATTAAGAAATTATTTGGTTGATTTGGCTTCTGAATTAGGAATCAAATTGCAACTAGACTTCCTAACAGCAGGTGGAACTGATGGAGGAGCAATTCATACTAAAAATGCTGGGACACCAACAGTAACTTTAGTTATTGCAACAAGATATATTCACAGTCAGGCATCAATTATAAATAAAAATGATGTTCTTGAAGCTGTCAATTTAATAACTGAATTTGTTAAACGCATTAACATGACAGAATTTAAAGAAATAACTAATCGTTAATTATGAAATACAAGTTTAGAATTGTCTTAGCTGTAGTATTGGTAGTTATAAGTGGTAGTCTTGTTATTTTGAATCCCAATATATTCTATAATCCTAATAGTAATAATATTACGCTGAATCTTCCCACTTTTGAAAATAAGACGGATATAAATGCGTACAAGACAACTGATGAAATTGAAACTTTTCAAACCGAAAACGTTGATCAAAGTTGGTGGGAAAAAATTACAAGTTTTTTTTCAAATGATGAATTAAGTCTTGATATGGAAAATGATCGCATTGATATTCTAAATACTAGTTATAAGGAGTTCACTGATGCAGAATTAATAGAACTCTTTGGAGTTAGTGCAACAAAGGGAACAAAAGAAGTTGAAGTTACTGTTAAATCGGAGAAGAAAACAGAAAATACGATCAGTGTTACTTTCACAACAAATTCTGGAAGTAATCCTGAGTTATCTGCAAATGGTTTAATAAATATTGTCTATAATCAAAAACCAATAATTGAAATTAAGAATCGAAAGGTTACAATACGTAAGTCAAAAATCGAAAAATTGAATGATGAGGACTTAATAAAATTAATTATTAAGGAATCAGGGGCAAAAGCAACGGATAAAGAAGATAAAAATAGTGAAATCAGCATGACTGTAGATTTATCAAATTTAGAACGTTCAATCCCAGGAGAGTATAAACTAAAAGTAATTGCAAGTGATACAGATAATCAAAAATCTGACGCAAGTGTAATTATTAAAATTAAATAGGAGAATTATGTTAAAAAAAAGGTTTTTAATAGCCGCTTTTATACTAGTAATTTCTGTTGGGTATCTATATATAGATCAAAAACGAGTTGTAATTATTAGTAAAAATGAAACAACATTATCTAATTTAGGGTTTTCAGAAGAGAGGATTTTTAAATTGTTAAGTAATCGTAAACCAGCTGAATCGCAGGAGCATGTAACTAATATTAATTATTTATATGATGAAATAACAAAAGAGATTGGTTTAAAGGAAAAAAATATTAACCGACAGGTGAAGGATTTAAAGACATTAGAATCAATTGAAGAAGAGCTTGAAGATTATTATAAAACGAAAAAAGAACAATATGAAACATTAACTGAGCGAAATGATAAATTATTAAATGAAAATAATTTAAAACTTGAAGAATCATGGCATGAATCGCTATTAGAAAAATATTTACGTCAACAAGAATTATTAATTCTAAATGATGTACGTGAAGTATGTGAAAATACTGAATATGAAGGTATTTTAATTGCAAATAAGAGTAATTGTCTTGACTATGATTTTGTTTCACCATTAATGGATGAAAGAATTGAACAACAAAAAAAGATGCTTGATGCAGCGGCATCAGACGGAGTTGAAATAACAGTTTTAAGTTCATATCGAGAATTCGATTATCAAAAAATATTATTTGATAAGTATGTTAATGATATGGGATATCAAGCAGCAGCGAGTTTAAGTGCGATTCCTGGAACTAGTGAACACCAAACGGGACTTGCAGTAGATTTTGGAGCAGCAGATGGAAAATGTACATTAGAATCTTGTTATTCTTCAACAAGAGAGGGTAAGTGGTTAAAAGACAATGCGCATAAGTATGGATTTGTCCTTCGTTATCAATTAGGGAAAAAGTCTATTACTGGATATGAATTTGAACCATGGCATTATCGTTATGTAGGTGTAGAAACTGCTACCAATATCTATGATGAAAGCCCTGAGGAGACAATTGAGGAGTATTTAGGAATAGATTATCCAATATACTACAAATAATCGTATAGAATATGCAATAAACAATAAACTGTGTTAGTTCTTAGTTGGACTCATACAGTTTTATTTTTGTTTAAATTGATATAAGAAGATAGGTAAGATGCAATTTTTCTTTGTTAGTACTCTGTTTTATTGGTATAATAATTGTATGCAGTTAAATATTTTGGTTTAAATTGTATGTAGTTTAGAAAAGAGGTAAAATATGAAATCAAAAAACGCTCCAACGAAATTATTAACAATATTTTTATGGGTTGTTTCATTTGTAATATACTATTATATACATATGAGTTATATAAGTTTTTTATTGGGAAGTGTAATTTTTTTAGAAAATACTTATGTAACATCTTTAGTTTATTTGATAGTAATAATTTCAGGTACTATTTTAACATATATAATAATAGAAACTTTAATACTTTATTTTAAATATAAAAGAGTATCTAAAGTATCAATGAAATTGCTAAAAGCAGTATATTTAGTAATATTATTTATTTTCCTATTTTTAAGAGGATCAATTTACTTTGAGGTTCAATATGTTTGGAATCCATTAGAGTTATTTAATTATGGCGGAACAAATATATCACTATTAGTATTGGTAGCAAATATAACAATGTTTATACCAATAAAATTCGTATTACCCAAAATTAAACTACTTAATTTTATCGCTATAAGTATAATTATAGAAATAGTTCAAGCAATATTTAGGGTGGGGATATTTGATGTGAATGATATAATTTTATACCTAATTGGGTTTGGCATATCATACTTACTTTATAATAAATTTAATTTTATAGAAGGAGTTGAATTTAAATAAATAACTATATATATTATTTCCGTTATTATAGATTCTAGTTTACATAATATATATTATAGAAAGTATCATTTACTAATATTTTCATATATTTTAATCTAAAAAACTACTATATTATTCCTTTATTACTAAAAATAATTATTCATTATATAGTAAGTGTACATATAAAAATGTTATATAAATAAGAAAAATAATTTCATTTAATAATAGAATGTTATATGATTATAAAATATTTTCAAAATTTGAAAATTATGTTGCCGTAAACCTATTCTTAGTATGGTATAATAATAACGTAGTCGTGTATCATTGGTGTATAATAATACAATTCGACAAATCTTCATCATCTGACACTTCTACATTTTGCTAAATATTTGAAAAAGACCTTTTAAAGGTCTTTTTTTAATGTTTTATTATTATATTTTTAATTGTCCGCTTTCTAATTTTGATCTTAAAATTTCAAGCTTAAGACGTATAATTTCAGCTGTTAATTCAAATGAAAATAATTCATGTCCTGTTGGATCTTCAAGTCCAAAATCTTCTCGATATTTACATGGTAAATGTGGACAATCAACATTACACCCCATTGTTATTACAATATCTAATTCTGGAATATCATCTATTAACTTATTAAATTGAGTTCTATTGATATCAATTTGATAGATATTATTAATTGCAGTAATTGCATCAGGATTTATTTCTGATTTCAAATTTGTTCCGGCTGAATATGCTTCAAAGTAATCGGAAAATTCTTGTTTGCATATTGCTTCAGCCATTTGACTGCGACATGAGTTATGTACACAGATAAAACCTATTTTATACATTGATTCTCCTAAACTAAAATGTTATCACGTGTTGAATCACTAAGTTGCATTGCTTGTTCATGTTTTAATGTAAATAAGTATGATCCAGCAACGTTATAAGCTTCAAAACCATAAGAATTAAGGGCACAAACTACATTATATGATCTTTGTCCAGTTTGACAATGAACATATACAGGTTTTGTTTTATCAAACTCATCAAGGCGATTTCTAAACTCAGACATTGGAATGTTTTTAACACCTTTAATATGTCCTCTAGCATATTCATTTACTTCACGTACATCAATAATTTGAGCTTGACTTTTAACTAGATTATAAACATCTGTAAATGAAACCTGTTTATATAAACCATCATTTAGATTTGTTGCAATATATCCAAGTTTATTAACAACATCTTTTCCTGTACCATAAGATGGTGCATATGTTAATTCTAAGTCAGTTAAATCATAAATATTCATTTCTGCTTTAATTGCAGTTGCAATTACATCAATTCGTTTATCAGCAACTCCAGTACTTACAGCTTGAGCTCCTAAAATCTTACCACTTTCTTTTTCAAAGATTAGTTTACTTAATACTAATGATACATTTGGCATGATACCAACGCGGTCTGATGGTGCTGCATAAACAACTTCATAATCAATATCTGTTGTTTTAAGAACTTTTTCGTTTAGCCCTGTTGCTGCAAGTGTTAAATCGAATACTTTAATGATGCTTGATCCAATATAACCTTTATTTAAAACATTTTTCCCGCTAATATGATCAGCTATTAAACGCCCTTGTTTATTTGCCGGCCCAGCAAGTGCTAATGGTTGTTTTACCTTTGTTAATTGATTAGTAATTAAAATTGCATCACCACCGGCATGAATATTTGCAATGTTTGTCTGATAATTATCATCTACCTCAATAAAACCACGATCTGTTAATTTAACGTTTGAAGATGCGACAAAACTAGTTTCTGGTTTAACTCCAATTGCCATTATTATTAAATCTGTCTTAATTTCTTTATTTGACTTTAAAACTATTGTATTTTCTTTGAAGTGATCAACTAAATCACCTTTAATTAGTTCAACTCCATGTTTATGTAATTCTAAGTCTGCATGATTGGCCATCTCATAATCAAATGGTGCTAAAATTTGATCTGCCCCTTCAATTAGTGTTACCTCATAACCAGCTTCACGGAAATTTTCGGCAGTTTCGACACCAATAAATCCGCCCCCAATTACTGATACATGTTTAACAGTATTTTCTTCAATTACATTCATAATTCTTTCAACATCAGTCACAGTTTTAAGTACAAAGTGTTTTACTAAATCTAAACCAGCAAATGGTGGTACAATTGCACTTGTTCCAGGAGCGATTACTAACTCATCATAACTTTCATGATACTCTTCTCCTGTTAAATGATTTTTAACTACGACATAATTTTCACTATCATTAATAGATAGTACCTCATTATTTGTTCTAACATTTAAATTATACTGTGCTTTTAGTTTTTCTGGCGTCATTAGTACAAGTTTTTCTGTTTGATCAATGGTATTTGAAAAGCGGTATGGTAATCCACAATTTGAAAATGAAACATAGTTTCCTTTTTCTAAAACAATAATTTCCGCCTCTTCATTTAATCTACGTAACCTTGCTGCTGCACTTGCTCCGGTTGCTACTCCACCAATTACTACATATTTCTTACTCATATTACTCCTTTAATTTTAATTTTATTATAAGTTACCAAAGTAACCCATCATTCCACCTTCTAAATTAGTAATATTTTCTTTTCCTGCTGAATTTAAAATATTACATGTCATTTGACTACGACCTCCAGATAGACAAAGGATGTAGTTTTCCTCACTATTTTTCAAATATTTTTCTGAATTATTTAATAATTCATTCATTGGAACGTTGATTGCTCCTTTAATTGATCCATCTTGAAATTCATGTGGTTCACGAATATCAATGATATATGGATTTTCAATATCATTGACTAAATTTACATTGATTGATTTCATATTTTATTACTCCTATTTTTTCTTAACATTGCTAGTATATCATAAGAAAAATAAATTGTTATGTCATATGCTTAACAAATCGATATGTATCGATATATAAAATTATTCAATCACTAAATTTGCAGTTTTAATTGTAGAATTATAACTATTATCAGTAACTAAAAACTGAATTTCTTGTGTTCCTTTGGTATCTAAATCCAAACTTTTATAATTTTTAATTTGTACATCTTCAATTGTTAATTCTGTATCATTATCCGAAACACTGATTACATAGTCAGTTATTAAGTCTTTTGGAATAAACTCATCTTCAATTGAGTAAGTATTTGTTGCTTTAATTTCTAATTCCGGATTTGTCCAGTCTTGTGCAAGAGTATAAACAATAATTCCTACAGATACAATTGATAAAATAATTGCCTGAGGCATTAACTCTTTTCTTAATTTCTTATTACGGTATATTAAATATAAACCAATTGGAAAAAATACAATAGTCATTATTAAAATAAATAGTGTATTTTCACTTAATCTTTTAATCATATTACTCCTTTAGTATTCCTAAAAAAAGACTAAAGATATTAATCTTTAGCCCTCCATAAATTAATTTATGCTAATTGAGATCTTAGGAACCAAATTTTAGTTGCTAATTCAGTTGCAATTGTAGTTAATAAATCATCGCATGAAACTGAAAGTTCACTATCTAATAGTTCTTTAATATCTGCTTCTAATAATTGATAGTCCTTTAAAAGTTCTGTTAGAATTTCTGCTGAACGATAATCTTTCGATTCAACTTCTTCAATTGTAGCTACACTTAAATATTCTTTTAGGCTACCCATTGGATATTCACCATCTTTTTTAATTTGCTCAGCTACTTCATCAATCCATAAATGCATTGTATCATATTCTTTTTCTAATGCTACGTGTGTATCCATAAAATCGCTTCCTACAACATTGTAGTGGTAGTTATGTAACTTTACATAAAGTACATTTAAATTTGCTAATAACTTATTCATAGTATCTCCTTTTTTGTACAATATTATTATATCATAGTTTCAGATTCTGTTCAATCGATTTAATTATCAAATGTTATTTTCAAGATATAACTGAATTATTCCGGAATCAAAACTAATTTCCACCTTTTTTCCAATGAATTCATTACTAATTGTTAATGGATCATTAACATCCAATAAGTAATTAGTTAATTCCCATTTTGCTGCTTTAATTGTTAAGTTTGTTACAGTGTTTTTAGCAAAAAGTGAAAATAATTCTCCTTGAGGCTCAACTGTATGTTTACCTGCAGCTAATTGTTGAATTAAATTTGATTTTAAGACAAAAGTCATATTATTAGTCATCAATTTTAAATTTGCAATAAAATGTTCAATTCTAACATTAGCATGCGGTGCACAAACAATTATTTGTGGATGATTATAATTTTGTTCAACATAAGCAATTGCTAAAGCAAAATCAGTATCATCCTTTATTGGGTTGTATCTTAATTCATTGCTAAAAGTACTACTTGTAGAATCAAAATCACCAATAATAATTTCAGGAGTTATGCCATTGTGTTTTAAATGATCATATCCTCCATCAACAGCAATCCACTCTTCAATTTGAAAATGATCGATTATCGGCTCTAGTTCATAGTCAAGTTCTCCTGCTAACATTAATCCAATTGTTTTCGATTTATTTTTCAATTGCAGCCTCGATAATTCCAAGAATAACTTTTTGAGCTTCAATCATACTTTCAGCTGGTAAATATTCAAAGCGTCCGTGAAAGTTATGTCCTCCTGCAAAAATATTTGGACAAGGTAATCCGATAAATGATAAATTTGACCCATCAGTTCCTCCACGAATTGGACTGATTTTTGGTTCAACATCAGCAATTGCAAATCCACGTTTAGCAATATCCATTATTTCCGGTTTTTCTTCAACTTTTTCTTTCATATTAAAATATTGATTTTTAACATCCAATGACAAAGTTGCTCCAGAAAATTCTTCTTGTATTTGTTGAGCAAGATCATATAATAGCGATTTTTTTTCTTCAAATTCTACTTTATCATGATCACGAATAATCATTGAAATTACTCCACTGTCGGTTGTACTTTTAATATCAGTAATATGAATAAATCCTTCATATAATTCAGTATTTTCTGGGCGTTCATTTGGTAATAAATTAATAAAGTTATTAATTACAATACTTGAATTAATCATTTGACCTTTAGCAGTACCTGGGTGAACACTACGTCCTTGAACGGTAAGTGTTGCAACTGCAGCATTGAAGTTTTCATATTCTAGTTGTCCAACTTCTCCTCCATCCATTGTAAAAGCAAAGTCAGCATCAAATTTTTTAACATCAAAACTATGTGTTCCGTTTCCAATTTCTTCATCAGTTGTAAATCCAAAGCGTAATTCCCCATGTTTAAAATCTGGATTTTCAGTAATATATTTAATTACTTCCATTATTTCGGTAACTCCAGCTTTATCATCTGCTCCTAGAAGGGTTGTTCCATCTGTTGTAATTACTGTTTTTCCTTGATACATTAGTAATTCTGGAAAATCACTTGGTTTTAGTACATTTTCTGCATTTAAAATAATATCTTTACCATCATAATTTTCGTGAATTTGTGGCTTTACATTTTCCCCTGTAAATTCTGGTGCTGTATCAACGTGCGCTAAAAAACCAATCTTTGGTGCATTAGTAATTACATTAGCCGGAATTTTAGCAAATACATTTCCGTTTTCTTCTAATGTAGCATCAACTCCAAGAGCCAGTAATTCTTCATGTAACATTTTTAATAAATCCCATTGATTTTCACTACTTGGTTTACAAGCAACATTCTCTGGGTTTGAATCAGTATATACTTTTGCGTAACGTACGAAACGTTCAATTGAATCTTGTAATTTCATATTATCTCCTCTAATTTCATATTTATAGTATACAATAAATTTACAAAGTGAAGGAATATTTTTCCAAGAATTTTTGTAATAACTAAAATTACATTTCAGTAGATTTAATTTAGATAAAAAGGTAGTTAATCAAATGATTAACTACCTTTAAAATGGAAAATTGTTATTGTAATACCTCGATTTTTCCTTTATTAAAATCAATCGTAATAAAGTCCTCACGTTTAATTGTAAAATCATGGGCAATTATTATTAAAATCGTATTTAAATCGGCAAAATAATCTAATATATCGTGTTTTAATTCAGTTTGAAGACCGTTTAATGCTTCATCAAAGATTACCATATCAAATTTATGGACAAGTGCACGAGCAATGTTAATTCGTTGCTTTTGACCGTATGACAATGATTGATCATTATTTTTTAAGATGCGTTCTTCTTCGTAAAACTCATCGATTTTTAATATTTTAATAATCCGCATGAATTCTTTATTTGAAATGCGTTGATCAAATAAAATATTTTCTTTAATTGTTCCTTCGATAATCATTGTTTCTTGTGTAATTAAACAACAATTTGGATACATAATTTCTTGACCATTAACAAGTTTTTTCCCGTCATCTGCCATCTTTTCACCAGAAATAAGTTTAGTCATAATACTTTTCCCAGCTCCAGAATTACCAATAAACTGATAATTAGTATTTTTGGAAAATTCAAAGGTAAAATCTTTAATAATATCTTCAAATTCGATATTTTCTAAATGTAAGTCATCAAAAGGAATTTTGTTTAAGTCATTATGTTGATTTTTAGCAAGTAGTGCTAATTCCGTTTTGATTTCTTTAAATGAATTGATGATACTTCGTTTTTGGGAAATTCCAACAATTGGCCCATAAATTGATGTAGAAAAGCGAACAATTACGACTAGTTCACCATAACTTAATTCATTTTTCATTACTAATAGTCCACCTAATAAATAGGCACCAATTTGGGTTAAAATACCAATTGTATCAAGTAAATTTTCTTGAAAAATTAATTCCTTTTTATATTTATATTTGATATTGTGGAATTTTTTTATTTCTTTTCTCGTTTTTAATTTTACGTGTTTTTTCCCGTTGATATTAAAAAGTAAATTTACATGGGTAAAAGTATTTTGTAAAAAAGCATACATCTTGATTGCTTGTAGACTTACTTTTTCCTGATGAATTACTAAAAACTTATGAAAAATAAGCGGTACAAAATAAATAATAAATGATATTATGACGTAAAGGAACATAAATTCTAAAGAAATTGTCATGATTGCTATTAATGTAAAGCAAAATAATGATAAATCATATACAATTAAAATTTTATTTCGAATAACTTCCGTTTCTAATCGATCAACTTTTCCAATGATTAGAGCGTTGTAGTCACCTGTTTTTTCACTTGATTTCATATACGGTGGTTTAAATAAAATTGCCTTAAACAAAGAATAACGAATATTTAACATCTTTGTTTGGATGTATTTTTCGGTTATAACTGAGGCAATTGTCCGAAATGAATAAAAAATTATTACAAATATTAATGTTGAAACAACAGCATTAAAAAATAAATTTAATTCTTTTGTTGTAATAGTATCAATGACATATTTTAATAAATATGTTGTAACGGTACTTCCAAGTGCCATAATTACTTGAAGTACATAGATATTAAATCTTATTTCTGTCATATTTCACCTCATTATAATTAATTATAGAGATTAAAAAACTATTTTTAATTTGAAAATAATCGAAATTCCCGCTCATTATACTCCTAACCTTTAAATTTAATGCTAATAATCCAAATTAGCATCTAATTGTACTATTAATAGTTACAATGATAAAGTATTGAATACTATTACCATCTACACAATGTATTATAACATAAAAACGGACTATTTTTAACATTTAGCTTTGAAATCCATTTGTATATTAGTACTAAAATTTCGGTTTCATTTTAATCATAATTGCAATCATAATTTAATAAAAAATTTAAAAAAAGAATCAACAAAATTGTTGATTCTAAGAATTTTATTCGATTGTTTTATTTGTAAATGATGTAACGCTTTTGTAATTATCTTCAGTATTTATATCAGTATATTTAAATTCAACATTGTCATTCTTAGTCGTTAATTTTAGATATTTCGAAACATCTTCATTAATTACAAATAAGGTTTTATTATCATTTAATTTAAAATAATACTCCCCATTTTGGTATGTGATACGTTCAATCGTTCCCGTAGCTTCTTTTTGTGTTTCTTCATCAATTGTGATATTTAATTCACCATTTGCCTTAAGTGCTTCACGGTAACTTTGAATTGCTTTTTCTTTTGATGAACCAACACCTACAATATTATAGTTTCGGACAGAAACATATGTATATTGTTTAATTAATCCATCTTGATCCTTTAGAGTCATGAAATATGTTGGTGTATTATTAACATTGATTAAAATTGGAAAAGATGCACGATAATTATATTGTTGGACTTGTCCTTGGGCTGATTTTTGGGCTGCAAGTTCTGTAGCTCCATTTATTCGATAAAAGGTACTTGCTTTTGTTTTTGTATTAATTAACATAAAACCAACTGTTGATTCATCAGCTTTAATTGATGTTAAACCAGTATAATAATATGGTTCCCCTTTTATATAAACATATCCATGTCCCTCTGTTGGCTGAATCATTTCATCTTGACCAAAGATTGTATTTAACCAACCATTTTTATAAGCACCCCAATTGATTAATTGATTTTTTACAATCGCTGTTGGTTGGACACGTTCTACCCAATTAGGTAAATCATTAAGGTCATTATAATTTGTAACTTCACCATTTTGAGCATCAACCAAGATTACTCCACTTGTATCAAATCCAGCAAAACCAATCGTTGGTTGATAAGTTGTAATTACCCAAAACGGTCTTCCTTCATCATCAATTTCAAATGAAAAATCTGTCATTGCATTAAATACATTTTTATTAATATATGCGTGACGTTTTATTTCACTAAAGAAATACGAGTTATTTGTATATTTAAGTTTGATTTCTTCTCCATTTACGTCTTTAACTAAACGTACATCGTTTGGATTTGTCGCTGATACATATACATATCCAGGTGCTCCCTCACGATTTTTGAACCATTTAAAGAACGACTGTGGCTCTAGTGGGGCAACCCAAGCAACATCTTCTTTAGTTGAAATAAAATAATATTCACCAATTTCATATTGACTTCCAAGTCCTAAATCATTTCCAAGTACTTTATCCCCTAACTTTTGGGCTAACTCTTCATCAACAACAGGAATACGAGTCTCATCAATTTGAGGTGGATTTTCTTCATAACTTTTTTCTTCAACCGTTCCAATTAAATTATAATATGCATCAGCATGAAAAATTGGTGATGAATAGATTGATATTCCTATTTGAACAATAAAGAAAAGCATGATGATTTTTCCTAATAACTTTAAGTTTTTAATCCATAGTACTCCGTACAAAATAATTATAAGCATAATGTTTGCTAGACCATTACTAAAACGTGGATTAAGTAGTGGGTTAGCCAGTAGTACGTATATTACTAAGAAAATTGTTATAAAAATTGTTAAAATCATCCGATGTTTAAGCTTTAAGTTTAATTTAAAGTTAAAGTTAAAGTTTGGTTTGACTTTTTCTGACTCGAAATTTATTGTTTCTTTATTTGTTTCTTTATTTGCTTCTTCCATTTTTCTCCTTTTTAAAAAAAGAGCAGTAACTAAATTACTACTCTTGGATATTTGTTAATGCAATTCTTTGGTTTTCAAGATCAATTTCTTTAATAATAAATGATACAGTATCACCATTTGTAACATTATCAAATTCTTCGATTAATGCAGAAGACATTTCATTTTTATGTAATAGACCTTTTATTTTAGCATCAATTTCAAAGAATAATCCATAATCTTTCTTTTGATCAATCGGTCTTGTTAATTCATCTCCAACATGATAATGTTCACTAATAAATGACCATGGTTCTTGTTGTGTTTGTTTAATTGAACAAATCAAAGTAGGCGTTCTCTTAGTTCGTTTTTCAATAATAACAACTTCTACATTTGTTAAATCTGCTTCTAAATCCTTGAATGCTTGCTCACTATTTTTGTAGAAATAATGTGATACTTCACTTAGTGGTACAAATCCAGCAAATCCTTCGTATTCAAACGTAAATCCACCACGGTTTACTTCAAATGTACTTGCCACAATTCGATCCCCTTCTTGGAATTGTTCGAATTTTTCTTTTAATTCTTTTTTTATTAAATCGCGACGATTAAGTTCGATTGTTAAACGGTTACGATTAATTTTTTTATTTGTTACTAAGAATGATAATTCTTTATTTAAATAATCATGTGCATTACTTTCATCAACGAAATTAGTATCAATTTTTGATTGATGTACCTGAGCATTAACATTCTCTTCAACTTTCACTGTAAAGAATTGTTCCTCATAAGCAACTACTGTTCCCGTAACGACAGCATTATTTTCAAATTTTTCATTTAATGCTTCTGCTTGTAATTTTTGTTCTACACGTTTTTGTGAAACGTAGTATTCTTCTGCGTATAATTTATATACAACAACTTTTGTTGTATCATTAATCGCAAATTCTGTTGTTGTTTCATTTTTTGGCATTATTGCTTCTTGGAAATTATTAACAACACGAACATAATAATTTGCATTATCTGCACTTAAAATTTCTACATCAACAATCATATGATGCTTTAACAATTCAACTTCATAACCGAATAAGTCTAATTTTTCTTCTTTTACTTCTTCTTTTTTTACCTTTTCAACTTTTTCGATTACTTTATCATTGTTTGAATTAGCTTTTTTTGCTTCACGTTCTAGACGAATTTGTTCTTCCTCTAATTTGATTTGTTCTAAACGTTCTTTACGCTCGGCTTCAATCTTTTTTTCATTTTCACGTCGTTCTTGCTCAGCACGAGCACGACGCTTTTGCTTTTCAATGCGGTATAATTCTTTTCCATTTACTTCCGGCATTGTTCTTTTTTTCGCTTTTTTCTCAACACTCTGTTGTGTTTTTTCTTCTTTTGATTCCACTTCGTTTTTACTAAATAAATTTTTTATAAATTTCATTGGTTTGCTCCTCGAATAAATAATGACTCTTCAAATATCGTTTTAATATTATAAGAATGGGACAACTTGTTTCTTACGGCTTACAACCCCTGGTAATAATGCAATATCATTTTCCACAGTTGTTTTAAGTCCTGATTCAAAAATATTTACTTTATTTCCTAATACTATTGCTTTTGTATCGTTAGTCATAATATTTGTAACTAATAATACAAATAAATCTAATTTTTTCGCCTCAATAACTTTATTAATTTCGCATTTTAATTCTGCTTCATTTTCACTATAGAAAGTTTCTAAGTCAACCGTATTTACTTGTGCAACTTCTAAGTGCCCATTTTCAGTGCTAAATTCCTTTGAATCAATTGCAATTAACTCTGCCGCTGTATGGTCGCTTAAGTCCGTTCCAGCTTTTAGCATATCAATCCCATAAGCATTAATATCAATCTTTGTTTGTTCTGCTAATAATAATGCTGCTTCTTTATCTTTACTTGTACAAGTTGGTGATTTAAATAATAGTGTATCTGATATAATTGCACTCATCATTAAAATGGCAATTTCACGTGTAATAGCTACCTTATTTAATACGGCAATTTCATATAAAATTGTCGCAGTACACCCTACTGGTTGAATGTTCATATAAATTGGATCGTTTGTTTGAAAATTTGCAATACGATGATGATCAATCACTTCTTTAATCTTTGCATTTTCAATATTGTTACATGATTGATTAAATTCATTATGATCAACTAAAATTACACTTGAACCATCCTCTAAATTATCAATTTGACGTGGTGGTTCGATTTCTAAGTAATCAAGTACAAATTTCGTTTCCTTATTAATATTTCCTAAACGAACTGCTTCAACCTCTTCGTTTAATTGTTTTTTGATTTCAGCATAAGCGAGTGCTGAGCAGATTGTATCTGTATCTGGATTTTTATGTCCAAAAATTAATGTGTTCTTCATTTTTCCCTTTCAAGCCTAAATTATATTTTCTAACATACTAGTCAATAATTATAATATCAAATTTAGAGTAAATTTGTAATTTCTTTGTGTTTTTTTGCTTTTTTCCAACTAAAATAGCGAATTATTTCTTCGTTTTTGCCTACCAAACAATTTATGTGGTAGATCTTAAGTTATTTTAATTTTTAAATTATTTACAAGAAAAGAACCCGTTAGGGATTCTTTTTGATCAAATTAATGTTTAATATTAATGGTTATTTCATTTTTCTACTCATTAATCCATTTGCAATTAGTGCTGTAACTAATGAACCAATAATTATTGCTGTAATAAAGACTACTGGAGAATTTACGCCACCAGTAAATGCAATGATAATTCCACCATGTGGAACAACATTTGTAACACTAAAGAACGCGGCAATCATTCCCCCAACCATTGCACCGATAATGTTTGCAGGAAAGATTTCTTTTGGATAGGCAGCTGCAAATGGAATTGCTCCTTCGGTAATTCCGACTGTCCCCATTAAAAGTGAAGCAATACCAGCACTTTTTTCATCTTCACTATAATATTTTGGTTTTAACATTGTAGCTAATCCTACTCCTATTGACGGTGTTGCAACTGCTACCCCATTAATTCCCATAAATTCTGGTTGACCGTGTGCTATCATTCCAATGGCAAAAAGCATTGCTGTTTTATTAATTGGTCCACCCATATCAACGGCAATCATTGCTCCAAGAATTGCCCCAATTAAAACCATTTGTTCTGCAGGTAGTCCTGATAAAAAGTCTGATAATGTCATAAATGCTAAAGCAATTGGTTTACCAATGATAAAGATAAAAATAACAGATGTTACGAATGTAGATACAATCGGAATTATTAAAATTGGCATAATTGATTGCAAGTTTTTTGGCAACTTTAATTTTGCAAAATATCGCACAAAGTAACCAACTAAAATTCCTCCGATAATAGCTCCTAAAAATCCAGCATTTGCCTCAGAGTTATAAAAACTACCATTGTTTGCAATCCAACCAATAATTAAACCAGGTGCGAGTGCTGCTCGACCACCAAGGGCATGAGCAATATATCCTGCTAAAATTGGAATCATTAAAGTGAAACCAACGATTCCGACATTTTGGATTGTAAACCAAAAACTATCTTCAGGAATAATCAATCCATTTGGCGTTGCTTCACCACCAAAAGCAAGTGATAAACCTAAGAATAATCCTCCAACTACAACAAGTGGTAGCATATATGAAACACCATTCATAAGTGCTTTCATAATTTCATTTCCTTCTGTTTTTTTCGGATTGTTATTAACCTTTTCAGCATTATAAATTGTTGCGGTTTCTAATTTATTAAAAATACTATCCGGTTTATTAATGGCCGTTTTTGTTGATACTTCAATTATTTTTTTACCATTAAATCTGTGAAGTTCAACTTGACGATCTGCGGCAATTATTACAAAATCAGCATTTTTAATATCTATTTCAGTTAATTCATTTTCTGTTCCAACTGTTCCTTGAGTTTCAACCTTTGCATTAAATCCATGTTCTCTAGCATATTTTTCTAAACTTTCTGCTGCCATATATGTGTGAGCAACTCCCATTGGACATGAAGTAATTGCAACAAATGATCCCTTTGTGCCTTTAGCAATAGCAGGTTCATCATCAGTTTTAGTAGCAATTTCATTAATTAATGTTACTAACTTTTGATTATCAGCGGTTTTTAATTCAACAATAAACTCTTTACTGATTAACTTTCGTGTAAGATTTGCTAATATTCTTAAATGTTCTCCACCTTGATCTTCAGGAACAAGAATGTTAATAATAAAATCGGTTGGATTACCATCAAAACTTGGCCAATCGATTTCATGGGCACGAACGATTGTAATAACAGGTTCTGTAATGTTACTAATCTTAGCATGGGGAATAGCAATCCCGGATTCAAATCCAGTACTTACTTGAGCTTCCCGTTCTTTTAGACGTGTAATAACTTCTTCCTTATTAATTTCCAAGCCATTTGAAATTAAATTATCTGTAATTAAATTAAACACATCATTTTTGTTTGTTACATCTGTTTTCAATATTAAACTTTCTTTAAACATCATAATTTCTCCTTTTCATTTTAATTATACCTAATAATAATAAAAAATAAACACACAATTTTCCCAATGTTTTGGAAAAGGAGTGTGCTTATTTGATTATGTAAAATAATTTCCTTTTAAATACCAGTTAATTTTTTGTAAACTTATATCACTACTAAGTGCTTGAGCAAATTCCTGGTCATTAATAAAACGATATAAATTTTTGGAGATATTACTAAAATATTCTGAATTACTTTCGTTTAACAATAATATGATAATAACTTTAATGATTTCTCCATTATACTTCATTGGTTGCTCTAAATTATAAATAAGAATTTGGTTTTTAAAAGCATGTTTGGAATTTCCATGGAGAATAATGGTATTATTGATAACGGCAAGTTTTTGTTTAAATCGACTAATAACACTTTCTAAATATTTTTGATCTGCTAATTTATATTTAACAAAATCTTGAGCCATTTGTTTAATTAAGTTATCTGGATGAACTAGTCGCTTAATTTCAAGTTTGAATAATTCATCAAATTGCTGAGAGATTTCCCGCTTTTTAATAATTTTAATTACTTTAAATACATCTTCGTCTGAGGGAAAAGGACTAATTTGTAAATAATTAATCCGTTCTATATTTTTTAATGTTGATACAATGATTTCATTAGTGACACTATAGTTTTGAAAGTCTGTCAGTGGCATTGTTTTGACAACATATTTACTAGGAAGCTGTTCTTGAATTCTAATAGCTAAATAATTGGCAATACTATCACTATATTCACTAACAACAATTACAACTGGGCGAATAACTGCTAAGTTTTTATTGATAATTGTTTGAATATAAACAGTTATATATAGTAATTCTATCTCACAAACATTAAAAGAAAATCTTTTTTTCAACTCGCCAATTAAACTATTTGCAAGTACATATGCATAGTTAAAACGTTCCTTTATTTCTTCTAATTTTGTAGAAAGTTTTTGCTTTTCAATTATGTAATTATTTTTTAACAGAACGTCTAAATGATTTACTAAAAGTGTATAAGTTTTGGGGTCAACATTACTAATGTTATTAACTAATAAAAATTCATTAACAATTTCTGCAATTTCTTTTTTTCGGGTTTGAATGTTTTGTAAATTAAACAACGTTTCTAGATTTGATTCACTCAATTTTAAGCTCTCAATATGTTTACCAATTAAAGATATTGCAAAATTAAACATAATTATATCATTGTGCTTAATGTCATATTTGATTATTAATGCTTTTGTTTCATCAATTGCTTGTCCGTATTTTTGATCCTCAATCGGAAAAATTTTACTTAAAATTCTTTTGGTAGTTAATTCATAATTTAAGGGATCAATATAATTATAAATTAGGCTCCAGAATTCTTTCATTTTATCTTCTTTACTACTAGTAACGATATAACCACGATTTCTCACCGCTTTAACTAAGCAATGTTTCCACACTAAATTACCAATAATTTTTTCGACATTAGATTTTGATGTAAAACACATATTTGCTAAATCATATGAGGTAATATAATTAGGAGTAATTAATAAAGTTGCTTTAATTAATTCTGTAGTTGATAGTTGTTGATTCAGTGCTAAAACATTTAACCAATAGCTCTGTTTATGGCGGGTTTTGAAATGAACTTTATTTTTTTCAATGATAATTTCACTTGCAAAAGGACTAATTATATCATTAATTAGTTTTATATCATTTTTAAGTGTTTTTAAGCTAATTTGCAACTTACTGATTAATTCTTCTAAGCTAATTTTATTGTTATACTCAATAAGAATTTTTAAAAGTAAACTTTGTCGTTCTTTTAAATTCATCATTTCCCCTCTTAACGTAGTTATTATACCACATAAATTCGAAAAATAAATGGTTAAGTTTGAGTAATATATTTTTGATGGTTAATAATGGTTAAATTATTTTTAATATGACGATGTTTTATTGGAACTTACCTAATCTATTTAGTTAAACTTTTATAATATTTGTTTGAACATAAAAAAACTGAATTAATAATTATAATTCAGTTTCAAGGTAATAAATTTTGAAGGTTATTTTTATTCCATTGTTGAAATCGTAACCTCAATTGGTCGATCAATTGCTTGAAGTACAAAATATGTTGTTTCACTAATATCAATTTTGAGATCTCCACTAAATGATTGGGCTTTCATATTATTAATGTCTTGTGTATCTTCGGCTGAAGAATATAAAACATAATCCGAATCATTTGCTGTTTGGATTTCTAATACTTTTGATAATTTATAATAGTCAATATTTTCATTATCACCAATTTTGTCTGTTACCGCAAATTGATAATTTTCGTTTAAATTAACGTCTTTTGCTGACATTAATCTTTTGATTGGATCAACTTGAACCAGATTATTATCAGCACTTGTTGTTTGTGCTTGTTCTTGCGAATTACAACCTGATAGTCCAAAAACCAGCATAATTATAATAACAATTTTTTTCTTCATAAAACTCCTTTACATTAATTATAACAAAAAATCCAACTCAACAATTTGATTTATTATTATGAATGATTTGACCAATTGTCTGTCACTCGCTTGTAATCAATAATTTCATTTTCAGCAAAATAGATTCCGATTTCATGAACTGCTGTTTCAGGTGAATCCGATGTATGGATTATATTATTTTGAATATCTGCAGAGAAATCACCACGAATTGTTCCTGGTAAAGCTTGGATTGGATCCGTTTTCCCTGCCATATTCCGTACAAGTTCAATTACATTTTCTCCTTTAATTACTAATACAATGACTGGTCCTGACATAATATAACTAACTAAATTTGGGTAAAAGGGCTTACTTTCGTGAACCTGATAGTGTTCTTTGGCTTGCTTTTCTGTAACATTAATTATTTTCATTCCAACTATTGATAATCCTCGATGTTCAAAACGTTTAATGATTTCACCGGCTAATCCACGATGAATTGCTCCGGGTTTAATCATTGCAAATGTTTTTGTCTTCATATTACTCCTCTTAATACTTTCATAACTATATTATATCAGATAATACTTTTCTACCTAGTAATTGGAACGCTTTTTTTTTCATAATTTTATAAAAATTTTTAAATTCTCTCATTAATTATTATTTTTAAAATTATAAATCAAATTCTAATTCTTCATCGACTTTAAGTTCTAACTTTAAATATTGACTTAATTTATCAAGTTGTTGAAATTTTCCATATTTAATTTTATTACCTTGCTTATCAACAAGTCGATAATAATAATCATAATAATTATAACTACCATCAAATCTTTGGGTTTTAGTTGGGCGATTAATTTTAACTATTTTACATCCTGGATTATCCAAATAAATTTTTGCACACTTAGCATAATGATTAAAACTCATTTTCTCTCCTTTAGAAAAATTATAGCATTTTATTAAATAAAAAGCCACTCAATTACTTTGAGTGAGATTAGTTATAACTTACCTTAAATACTAGTAAATTTTATTTAAATAATTAGCAACTCCATTATCCTCTACTGATTCTGTTATCTCTGTTGCAATTTGTTTTAATTGATCAACGGCATTTTCAACACATATACAATTGTTTGCAACCTTAAACATTTCATAATCATTCATTGCATCACCAAAAACAAATAAATCTTGAGTTTTAACATCTAGGTGCTTTTGCATAACCATTAAACCAGTTCCTTTATTAACTCCTGCTTTTGTAATCTCAATGAAAAATGGTGTTGAATTAACAATTGTATAATTTGGTAATTCCTTTTTAATTTTATTGATTTTTTCTTTCATTAAAGCCGGTTCAACTAGTCCAAGTACTTTAACAGAAGCAATTAGTTTGGGTTCAAGTTTTAGTTTGATTCCATTTAGCTCACTCTCAAAAATTGCCCATTGATTATTTAGATTCGATGTTAATATTTCTGTTTCATCATATAATAAGTAGTCGAGATGATATTTTTTTAAAACTGAAGTTATTATCTGAACATCACTTAAATTTAAACCATTTTGATAAATTATTTCCTCTTTATTTAAATCATAGATTGTTCCTCCGTTAAACCCACTAACATAATTAACCATAATCTTTTCACTTCGTAGTTGGTTTGCCAGTTTAATTAAGTTAATAGCAGGTCTTCCTGAGCAAAGAACAAATTCATCCCCACTTAATTGAACTTTTTTAATTGCTTCTTTTATTTCGGGTGTAAATTCTTCACCCTTTTTAACTAGCGTATTATCAACATCACTAAAAAATAATTTCATTATTCCTCCGAAAAAAAAAGGCATTAGCCTTTTTCAATTTTATTTAATTTCTAATATTTTAACTTCTACTTGTCCTTTAGGAATATCAATAACAAATTGTTCATTAACTTTTTTTCCTAATAATCCACGAGCAATCGGTGTTGCTGTTGAAATTGATGGTTCTTCTTCATCAAGTGGATTTGCTCCCACACCAACAATTTTGTATTCAAACTTTTCATTTTTGTCAACATTTAAGTACTTAACAGTAGTTCCTAATGCAACCACATCACTTTCAATGTTTTCAGCAATAATTTTCGCATTTGTGACAATTGCTTCTAATTCTTTAATCTTAGCTTCAACAAATGCTTGTTCTTCACGTGCTGAATCATATTCAGAGTTTTCTGATAAATCTCCATACGATTTTGCTTCCTTAATTCTTTCTACTACTTCTGGACGCTTTACATGAATAAAGTGCTCAAGATCTTGTTTTGTTTTTTGTAATTGACTTTCAGTTAAATAAATTTCGTTCATCATTTTTCTCCTTGCTTGTTTATATGATCATTAATAACATGTGTAATCATTTGAATTGCAACTGTATTATCAGCTCGACTTTGAACAATTACATCTGCATGTTTTTTAGTTGGATCAATAAATTTTTCTTTCATTGGTTTTACTGTTGTTAAATATTGATTGATTACTGAATCAATTGTGCGTCCGCGTTCGTTTGTATCACGCTTTAGTCGACGAATAAAACATTCATCCGAATCAGCGGTTACATATAGTTTGACATCTAATAAATCACGTAATTGCTCTTCTAGTAACGTAAATAAACCTTCTACTAAAATAATATTACCTGGTTCAATGCGTTCAGTTTTCTGACTCCGGTTATGCTCGACAAAATCATAAATTGGTTTTTCGATCGCACATCCATCTTTTAATTTAATTAAATCGCCAATTAACAAATCAGTATCAAATGCACTTGGGTGATCATAATTCGTTTTTACACGATCATCCATTGTAAGATGACTCTGATCTTTATAGTAATCATCATAACGAATAATAGTAACTTTATCTTTAGCAAATTGTTTTAAGATTTGATTGGTAACAGTTGTTTTCCCACCTGCTGATGGTCCTGCAATTCCAATAATTAGTCCTGTATTTTTCATAAATCACCTATCTATTTTTCTTTTCTAAGTAGCCAATTTTTTGCAATTGGTTCTTCCATCTTTACATATACAATCATTAAAGGGTGATTGGCTTTTTCAATCTTTTCCCCGGCATCATTATAAATTATATCAATTTTTTGTTTTATTAGGTTATTATTTGGTCCGAAAAATTCAATTTCATCGCCAATTTTAAAGAAATTACGTTGTTCAATTTTCGCAATCTTTGTTTCTTCGTTATAATCTAATACGTATCCGCAATAATCATATTCTTTATTCGTACGATATTGATCATTATAGATTTGTCCTTTTTCACTGAAATCACCAATTAAAGCTCCTTCGTAAGTTTCACGGGCTTCAGCTTTTTTAATTTCATCAATCCATTCTTGTTTAACTTGGTAATTTTGGGGATCTTCAAAATACGTATCAATTGCAACACGATACACTTTAACAACCGTTGCTAAGTAATGATATGACTTCATTCTTCCTTCAATTTTAAATGAGTCAATATTTAAATTACATAATTCTGGGATATATTCTAATAGTGCCATATCTTTTGCACTCATTGTAAATGCTGTATCATTATATTCTTTTTCAACTTCATGATATGCACCATCTTCTAAGTATACTAAATCATATTCCCAGCGGCAACTTTGGGTACATCCACCACGATTTGAATCACGGCTAGTCATGTGGTTTGAAAGCGTACAACGACCTGAATATGATGAACAAACAGCACCATGGATAAAGACTTCGATTTCGGTATTAGTTTTATCTGAAATTTCTTTTATTTCACTAAAAGTTAATTCACGAGCAAGAACTACTCGATCAACACCTAGGTTTTCATAAAATTTAACCGTTTCATAATTTGTAATTGATTGTTGTGTTGAAATATGAATTTCCAACTTAGGAGCATATTTCTTGGTAATTGCAATATATCCTGGATCACTAACGATTATCCCAACAACTCCCATTTTTTCTAATTCAATGACAAACTCTTTAAATCCAGCGTAATTCTCACTGTGGGCGTAAATATTAGTAGTAACATACACATCAACTCCGTATTCCTTAGCAAATTCAACTCCACTTTTAATTTCTTCGATTGTAAAGTTACCGGCTTTTGAGCGAAGTCCATATTGTTCTCCTCCAAGAAAAACCGCATCAGCTCCATACATACATGCTAATTTTAATTTTTCTAGATTACCAGCAGGTGCTAAAAGTTCTGGTTTTTTCATTTTTCTCCTTTATTTAGTATATTGTTTTTTTAAAATAAAATCCTGTCCCCATTTTCTTATGAGGTACTAATGCTTTAATCTGATTTAGATATTCACGTTTTTGCTCAGTATATTTCTCTGAGTCGTCTAATAACAGTAAATAAGCTTCAATATATAAATTGATTATTTGATCAAAAGTTGTTTTCGTATAACCAAATCCGTTCATAATTAAATAATCAACATTTAATGTATTTATTTTGTCTAAATGGTTTATTGTACATAAATCATTACTGGCAAGTAAATGTGTTCCTTGCTGATTTTCAACAAGTGGATAATAGTTATTACGTTCCTCATCATACAAATAATAGTCACGTTTCAAATCATAATCACGCTTTTGAATATTTTGGTAATTGGTTATCATTTTTCGTACTGATTGATACATATAAATATGCGAATGGATATTTATCATTACTTCTGATTGTTTATTTTCTGCAATCTCTTGGATTTCTTGGTAAGTAATTTCCTTTGCTAAATCTACACCATTAACACCTATTTCACTAGCAAATTCTGTAAAAGAATTGTTGGTAATTGTTGTTTCTGTACTATAAATTGTTTTAACATCTAACTCTAATTGATTAATCAGGTTTAATACTGCAAAATCACTAAAAATTATATAGTCAATTTTGATTTTACCTAATTCCAATAAATATTTTTTCAATCCTTCAAGTTCATGATTATGGATTAATTTAGTTACATTAACAAAGATTTTTTTGTTAGTAATGTGGCGTAATTCAGCAATCATTTCTAAATCAAAATTAGTAATTTGACGTAATCCAAACGTATTTGAACCCACAATGAATCCTTCAATCATCTCACTCTCATTCCATTTAATTGCATGTTCAATGTTAAATGGTGTTATTGTTAATTTATGCATTATTATCTCCTTTATATTTCATAATTCCAATCCCATCTCCAATTTCATGTAATTCAAAGTCAAACTCTTCATGGTTTTTGGCAAAATCTAAAAAGTCATTTATTTTCCGAATTAGTTGACGTAAATTACGACTTGGAATATCCTCTTGTTTCTGATAAACATAGCCATGAAATAATAAATTATCAAAAATAAATATTCCATCTTTTGCTAAATTCCTTTGATACTTTTCAACAAATTTAATATTTTGGGCTTTCGCAGCATCAATGTAGATGACATCAAATTGACCAAAGTGTTGATTATCAATTAATAAAGCATCATCTAAATAACATTTTATTTTATCATCTATCTGTAATATTTGGTGGTTTTCCAACGCTTTTTTATACATTGTTTCATCACGCTCAACAGTAACAATTTCGGCACCTGTTGTTAATTGCATATGTGCCGAAGAATAACCAATTGCTGTACCAATTTCTAAAATGCGTTTTGGTTTTTTTTCATTGACAAAGTGCAATAAAATCTCTAAACCTTCGGGTTCAATAATTGGTACTTTATGTTCTTTTGCATATTCTTGCATTTTTGATAGATATGTTTTCTTATCCATTAATTACTCCTTTTTCATTGAACAAAACAAAAACTATTAGTATACTAATAGTTTAATGTTAGTTGTTTTCGATGATATTTTTAATATGTTCAAGGTAACTTTCAACTGTCTGTGGCTTTTTAATATAAAATAATAATTGTTGCTTTAGATTTCGTGGTTCTCTTTCAACTACACATGTTATTTTTGTTTCATTATCACCCATTTTTTCTAAGGCAACAATTCGATTTACTTTATATTTTTTGGCATAATAATATTCCATCCCAATTGTTTTTTTATTACCATTATTTTGATAATGGGTTATTTTTACATCTTGAGTGTATTCTTTTCCATTACGCTCATACTTTTGCACAAAAGTCGACCCGACAATAGTCTGCTTAATTTCTTTATTTTCTTTTGAAATCACCTTAGGATTTAATTTTTTAACATTAATTTCAGAAAAATTAAATAATTCCCATACTTTTTCGATTTCTACGCCTACACAAATGTGGCCATATTTTCTTTGCATTCTAACCCCTAGATTTTAATTAGTTATAGTTTACCACAAAGTTATGATATCATGTTATTTTGTAGCGAAAAATCTAAATTAATTTTTAATGTATTATTTAATTCTTCTAATTCTTGCTTTAATTTAACTTCATCTTCACTAAAAATCATAATATCTTGGATGATTACTTCATTCTCAATCTTTATTTCTTTTAATAACTGCTTATTGGTTTTAATTCGTTTAATTAACGTTTCAAATACTGGAGCGATTTGTTCATAATTTTCTTCGCTCTCTTGTGGGTTATTTGTGATATACGCTTTTATTTTATTAACTTTTTGAACATCATCAGTAATTTGATTGACTGTTGCATCAACCTTGATTTTTAGAGTATCACTCGCAGTTTTTAACGCAGTTAATTGCGCTTTAACTTTTTCATATTCATCATTTTTATCTTGAACTTCCAGTGCTAAATCCTTTAAATAAGAAGGAAGATTTTCAATCATCTCTTGTTTTTCTAAATCATTCATTAATAACTCCATATTTTTTTAATGCATATAATATTCCATCTTCACTTGCTTTTTTAGTAACGAAATCTGCTGCTTTTTTTGCCACATCACAACCGTTACCCATACAAATTGCATTATCAGCCACTTCAAACATTTGAACATCGTTAAAGTTATCACCAAAAGCAAAAACTTCAACCGGCTCATCATACTTTTCAAGTAATTTTTTAATTCCAATTCCTTTATTAATATCATTGGGCATTACATCAAAATTACTATTATTCCATAAATACATATTATTATTTTGACTAATTAATGGATAGTTTTCAATCTTATTATCAATGATAATTATTGTTAAAACATCATCATTAAAATAATCTTTTTTTGTGGCATAAGAATACTCCATCCATTCTTCGCAAAAAATATCTTTTTCAATTCCACTTTCATTTTCAATGATTTTAACATCATCATTAGTCATATAACCCCAAACAACATTTTCAAGTTCAGATAGATAATCTAATTTTTCTTGTTCTGTTATATAACGAGAATAATATTCTTTTCCTTTAATTTCAATATACTGTCCATTTGAACAAATAAAAGAGTTAATGTTTAATTGATTAGTTATTTTTCGGGCATCTCGTCGATTACGACCAGTACACAAATATACATCATGATTATTAGCAATTAATTGTTCATATACATACTTCACACTTGGTAAAATTTCATCCGTTTTTTCTGATAAAAATGTTCCATCAATATCAAAGAAAAATACTTTTTTCATTATTTTTTCCAACGTTCTAATGTTTCAAGTTGTTTAGGGTATATTTTTTTTAAAATCCATTTTTTGATTTTACCAGTATTTGATTTATCAAGTTCTCGAAACGTTATTTCAATCATTTCTTCTTTAGTGATATTTGGATTTGTATATTTTCCTTGTAAGTAGCAGTGAGTACAATATTTTTCACTTCTAGTTCCATCTGACTCTGTTCCACGAAAATCTCCTTGACCTTGCTTTAATGGCATTCCACAACTTTGACATACTTGTTTCATTGTCTCTCCTCATTTGTTTTATTACTTTTATTGTATCAAAATCAGCACTTTGATTTTGATTATTACTTAAATTAAGTCTTGAAAATATTTCTCTATCTCTTTTGTTTTGATTTCTTCATTTGTAACTAAATTAATAATTGAAGTTGTAATGTTATTTTCATCAAAATTAACAAAAAGTTCTGTTCCAATTTCCACATTAAAAAAATCTACAATAAATGGACAAATTTCTTTGGCATCATTAATATTGATTATTGTCCAATTTTCTGGATCTGCTAAAAATTCATCACTATCTTCAAAACCAATAATTCGCCAACCATTATCAATTGGACTACTTGATTCATCTTTATACCAATAATTTGGTACACTATAACGTTCTAGAGCTGTTTTAGTAATCATAAAGCCACCATATTTTTTAATACTCATGTAACCTCCAACTTCTATATTATATTATAATTTAAAAAAGATAATTATTAATTTATAAAAATTTTTCTGACAAGCAAAAAATTCTCGAACGATTTCCTTTAAATACAAACGCTGATCACATGCATAATACTCTGCTTCTACCAGTAAAAACTGGCAAATAAATTTAATACGAAATAAGTGATATTTATTACTAATTATTACTGTATTGCCCTTATATAACTGGTGAGTATTTTTAATATTATCAAAAGTATTTTGAGCACCGTCATCAATTATGCGGTTATTATGAATAATTTCTTGTTTAATGTATCTAACTTCGCTTTTAGTACCTGTAATTATTAACATTGCATCAGGATTACTTTTAAGGATTTTTTTAGTGCTACTAATCCGATCAGCAATTGCACTAGTAAATGGTTTGCATCCACAAATAACAATTGTATCTGCTTTAACCCTATCTATTACTTTAAATGGTGCTAAATAAATTTGATAAAAAACCCAAAGTTCAAATGCTCCGATTATTGTTACTAAAAATAATATAATGATAATTATCTCCATATTTACTCCTAATCATATTATAATATATTTCAGGGAGGAATATGCGTTTAGATAAATTTTTAAGTCTACGTGGCATTTCAACACGTAAAGAAAGTAAAAAACTCTTAAAGAAAAAAGTAATAAGAGTTAACAATGAAGTTATAACTTCACCAAATGTTAAAATTGAAATAGGTGATACAATTTCATATTACGATATGGAATTTATTTATCAAGAATTTGTTTATTTTCTATTAAATAAACCGAAGAATTTTGTTTCTGCAACGAAAGATAACTTACATCCAACTGTCTTAGAATTGTTAGATGATGAAGACTTTCAAACTGATCTTTTTCCAGTTGGTCGTTTAGACATTGATACAACAGGATTATTATTAATCACTAATGATGGAAAACTATCTCACCAATTATTACATCCAAAGCATCATGTTGAAAAAACATATGTAGCTGATTTGAAAAATGAAATTACTGATCAACAAATATCTCGTCTTGAAGCCGGTGTATATATTTTAGATGATTATTTTACAAAACCAGCAAAAGTTGAAGAAATAACAAAAACCCAAGTGAAAATTACGATAAATGAAGGAAAATTCCATCAAGTTAAAAAGATGTTTGAAGCAGTTGGAAATGAAGTTGTTGCATTAAAACGAATTTCTTTTGGAAATTTAGAATTACCAGAAGACCTTGAAATGGGTGATTACTTATTATTAGATCGTGAACAAATTGAATTTTAACAATGAACATAAGTAATAATTTATTAAAATATAACATAAAAAAGATACATGAAACTCTAATGAGTCATGTATCTTTTTTTATCACTTAATAATAATTTTATCTTTAATTTAAGTAACTATTTATAAATTAAATTTCACCTGTAACTTTAATCGTTAAGTTTTCTTTTAATTCATCAGCTGTAGAATATACTTTTTCAGTACCTTCAAGTGCTTTTGTTGCTTTTTCAACAATGTCATCTTCTAAATTTGGGTTTTCAGCTGGAAGTCCTACTGCTCCATCTTCATAACCTAAATTAGTAACTCCACCTTCAAATTTATCACTTTCATATAACTCTAACCCTTTTTTCGCTGCTTCACCAACGTGTTTAACTGCTGATGTTAAGATAAGTGACTTACCATCTTCATAAATTCCTTCTTCATACATGTCACGGTCAACACCAATTACCCATGCAGTTTTACCTTTAGAAATTTCATCTTTAGCTGCTTCAATAACACCTGTATTTACTCCACCTGCTGCACTAAAGATAATGTCAGCACCTTGCGAGTACATTGCTGATGCCGTTGTTTTCCCAACACCAACTTCACTGAATGTTCCTGTATAGTTATAAATAACTTCTGCATCTGGATTTGCATCTTGAACACCTTGTACGAATCCGTAACCAAAACGCTCAACTGGTGGAATTTTCATTCCTCCAACAAAACCAACAACGTTAGTTTCTGTTTTTAAACCTGCAATATAACCAACTAAATAACCTGCTTGTTCTTCTCTAAATAAGAATGAATGTACATTGTCTAATGTTTCTGTACTATCTGGATTATTAATATCTGATGGCACACCATCGATTAAAATAAACTTAGTATCTGGATTTGCAGTTGCAACATTATATATTGGGTTTTCATGGTTGTGCCCTGCAGCAACAACTACATCATTTTGTGATGCTGAAGCATTTAAATTTTGCTCAACTTGAGACTGTTCACCCGTTTCAATATAACTTGAAAGAATGTTATTATCTTTTTTAAATTCTTCAATACCTTCCCAAGTCCCTTGGTTAAATGACTTATCATTAACTCCACCAGTATCAGTAACTAATCCTACCTTAGTTTCATCACCAGCAGCGTCTCCACTACAACCTGCTAATACTAAAATCATTACTGTTAATATTGATAGCAATTTCTTCATATTTCTCCTTAATACATGTAATTTCTCTTTTAAATTTTGACTCTAATTCAACTCTCAAGTTTATTATAACATATTTTGTAATTATTTTCCTTTTTAAGATTAATATGAATATAATTTTCAATTTTTGAAATTAATATTACTGTTAAAATCCTCTTATTTTCAATAAATTTCGTATGTATTCCAGCATTTATTATGTTCAAGTTGAAAGGTTCCGCTTTTATTAAAACCAGATTTAATAATTGCTCGATTCATTGGAATATTTTCTTGATTGGTATCAATTTGAATTGCATCATGGTTTTTTAAAAATTCCTTGATAATTAATTTTAATAAATCTGTACCTGTATATTTTTGAGCAAAATTATATTTTAATACCCGATGAATGTAAATAATATCATCTGTTGGTTTATAATACTTAAATGAATGTTCATTTTGGTAATAATGTTCCTCATAATTAGTAGTTAATGCACAAAGACCGATTAATTTATTATTTTCATAAAAACCATATAAAACGCCATTACTGATATCCATCTCAAAATCTTGTACTAACGGATAACATTCATCCCATTGTGGGTTACCTACCTTTTTCATCATTTTTTTAATATTTAGCAACTCTTGTTCTAATAAGTTTGCATCTAAATCTGCCTTGATTAATTTTTTAATTGTCAGCATTATATTCTCCTTTAATTAAAAATACTATCAATTATTTTGTAAATTTAATAATTTATTACTTTATTCTTATTATATTTAAAAATATTTTAACATTTATAAAAAAAGAATTTGAAATTTCAAATTCTTTTAACGTTATTATTCATCAATTGATAAAATTTTAAAGCGATATATCAATCCTGCAAGTATTCCACCAATAATTGGCATGATAATAAAAATCCATAATTGTGATAGTGCTATTGCGTCCATTGTTACAAGTGCAGGAGCAATTGAACGTGCTGGATTCACTGAAGTACCATCTACTGGAATTCCTACTAAATGAATTGCGATTAGCGTTAAACCAATTGCAATACCAGCAAACGAATTATCTGCTCCTTTAGTTGTAACTCCTAAAATTACAATTAAGAAAATAAATGTAAATACTATTTCAAAGATTGAAGCGTTAAAAACATTATATCCCTCTTGAACTACATTAATTCCTAGTCCACTATCAGTACCACCTGTAATTGCTACTAAAATAAATGTTCCTATAAATGCTCCAATTATTTGAGATATAACATAAAATATTGCCTCTCTTTTTTCGATTCTTCCAGCTACATATACAGAAATTGTAACTGCTGGATTAATATGACAACCACTAATTGGCCCAATCGCATATGCCATTGCCACAATTGACAAACCAAAGGCAATTGCAATTCCTAAATTGCTAATTTCTGGTCCAGCAATTACAGCAGCACCACAACCAAATAAGACTAAATTCATTGTACCAATTAATTCTGCTAAATACTTTTTCATAAATATCCTCTCCTTCTCTCTCTATAATGTATTTTACTACATTTTATAACTTTTTGTTATTTTTTCAAAGGAATGAAGTAGCTGAAATGATCCACAAATAACATTTACTTTAGAAGGATTTTGATAAATATGAACAAATGCTTCATTATTATCTTCAATAATTGTTGCTGGAATTTTTAATCTATCAGCAATTTCATGTGCACTTAATCCACGTTCTTTATCAGTCTGATTTAAACTAGTAATAATTAAGTTATTGCTGATGCTTGCCAAATCAATTGCCATTTTTTCAATTTCTTTATCTTTAAGTGCACTAAATATCAATTGAATATCATCAGGACTATATACAGCTAATGCCGTTTTTAGGGCTTTTAGGGAAGCAATATTATGAGCACCATCAAGAATAATTAATGGGGACTGCTGAAAAACTTCAAAACGGTATTTCCACGCTACTTCTTTTGTCATTTTTGCTACAATTGCAGATTTTATGTTTAAATACTTGGAAAGTTGATATACAATCGCAAAATTATATGCTTGATGTTCACCAAATAATGCTAGTTCATAACGTTCGTTTTCAAGTTCAACAATTGTTACAAGTCGCTTGTAGTCCAATTCGATTTTGTTAATTTGTTCTTCTGCATAAATAATTTTATTAGAAAAATTATTTAAAATTACGTTTAATTGAGGATTTTTCTGTCCAATTATAACAGGAACATCAGGCTTAATAATACCCACTTTTTCTTGGGCAATTTGCTCAATTGTTGTCCCTAAGATATTAGTATGATCAAGTGATACATTCGTAATAATACTAACAAGAGGCTTAACTATGTTTGTTGCATCATAGCGACCACCAAGACCAACCTCTAAAATTAAATAATCAACTTGTTCTGAAAATGCATATAAAAACATCATCATTGTACAAACTTCATAATGGGTTGCAGGAATTTTTTGCTCATCACAGGCAGTTAAAACAATTTTGGCAAACTCTTCTAATTTTGCATCGCTAATCATCTCACCATTTATCTGAAAATTTTCATTGATTGTATTAACAAATGGTGAAGTGTATGTTGCAACTTTAAACTCGGAAAGAGCTAATAATTTAGCAGTCATTGCAGTTGTTGAGCCCTTACCATTGGTTCCAGCAATATGAATTATTTGTAATTTGTTTTGCGGATTATCAAAATGTTGACAAAGCTTATCCATATTTTCCAAACCTAGTTTGATTCCAAATTTATTTAATTCCATTAATTTCTTAATATTATTCATCAAATTCTCCAGTCATAATTGCCCACATTACATCAAGAGCTTGTTTTTGTTTTCGAACATCATGTACCCGAAAAATACTTACTCCATGTTCCGTTCCGTAAGCAGTTGTAACCGCAGTCCCAATTTCACGATTCTTCGCTTCATCTTCCTTATTAATGATTTTAAACATTGATTTTCGCGATGTACCCAGTAAAATATTTAACTCTAATTCTTTTAATTCAAAAATGCGTTTAATTACTTCAAGATTTTGCTTAATATCTTTAGCAAAACCAACTCCCGGGTCAATAAATAGTTTATCTAAATCAAAATTTTCGTTTGCTAGTGTATTTTTAATTACTTTAAACTTATCTATCATGTCTTTTATAATATCAGTTTCATAATGATTTGAATTTGCATTATGCATGGCAACGTAATCAACATTATACTTTAAAACTACATCTAACATTTTCTGATCATATTGATTACCCCACACATCATTAATCATATCTGCCCCAGCTTCAACAGCTGCTTTAGCAACACTACTTTTATAGGTATCTATCGAAACTTTGATCTTAAAATTATTTTTAATCATCTTAATTATTGGAACAACTCGAGCAATTTCCGTTTCCGCGTCAATAAAATCTGCACCTGGACGGGTTGATTCTCCACCAACATCAATAATCATTGCTCCATCATTAATCATTTTTGCAACTTGAATTTTTGCAGCATCAAGTGTGATATAATTACCACCGTCTGAAAAAGAATCAGGGGTAACATTTAATATTCCCATGATTATTGGTTTTTTATTTTTTTTCATAATTATCTCCCTAATATTTTCTTAATCTCATTAAATAATGTTCCTTCAAGTGCTTGACCATAATTTTCAACTATCATCAATTTATTTAACGCATTAGTTAAAAAAACCATATCTGCACTTAGTAAATCACTAACCTTTCCATCTTTAACAAAATCGACTATAAAATTATTACAAATCAATTGTCTAATTGTCCCATTTAAAAGACCACAACTAATGTCAGGTGTATACAATTTATTATCTTTAATCCAAAAAATATTGGCAATTGTGGTTTCACAGATTATGTCATTTTGGTTACAAATTATCATGTCATGATAATTATTGGCTTGTGCCTGTTTAAGTTCATGTATATTTGCTAAATAATTTCCTGTTTTATGATAAATATAAGGATTATGTTGATCGTGACGATAAGTTGCGATTCCTAAATTAACTCTTGATTTCTTTTTAAATGTTCGCTTAGTTAAAAACCAACCACTTGGAGTATTAATAAACTTTAAAGCTTTATCTGCTTCTAATTTATCTAGTTCCGTTTTAATTAATTTGGAAAAATTTGCTCCTGATAATGTCAATTCTATATGCAAAAATTTACTTGTAGTTAATAAGCGATTATAATGTAAAAGTAGTAATTCCTCTGTCGTATCTTTACTAATTGTTGTAAAAGTTCCATAACCATAATGAATAAAATCAAAATCAGTTATTTGCTTGACTTTTTGATAATTATGAATAATCATTGTCCACTCCCAAGAGCGTTAATAATTGCTCTAGCCTTTGTTTTACATTCACTATACTCATTTTGGGCAATCGAATCCCAAACAATTGCTCCGCCTACTGAAAATTCAAATTCATCACCTTTTTTAACAACTGTTCTAATTGCTACATTAAAACACGCATTTTGATTAAAACTATAATAACCAATTGCACCAGTATAAAAATTACGACTTTTAATTTCTAATTCATCGATTATTTCCATACTACGCTTTTTAGGTGCACCAGTTATCGAACCACTCGGAAATAGAGCTTTAATTATCTGTCCAAAAGTTGTATCTGATTTTAATATCCCACACACATCCGAAACCTGTTGAAAAACAGTTGGATATTCCTTAATTTGAAATGGATTTTTCACTTCAACACTATGAGGCTTACAAATTTTACTTATATCATTACGCATCAAATCAATTATCATTAGAAGTTCTGAGCGGTCTTTTTCACTTCTTGTTAGTTGCTTTTTATTCTCCATATCAGTTTTTTCATTCGTACCACGAGGTGCTGTTCCCTTCATTGGTTGAGTACGGATATGATGATGATTAAGTTCAAAAAAAAGTTCTGGTGATGTTGAAGTTATTTGAAAATCATTAAAATTCAAATATGCAGCATAAGGTACTGGATTATCTTCGCGAAGTTTTTTATATAGAGTCCACATATCAAGTTCTTCTTTTCCAAAGTAAGGAATTGTATAATTTATTTCATAAATATCTCCTGCTTTGATATAATCTTTAATCTTCTTGATTTGCTCATTATATTCTGGATAATCAACTTGTAATTTGGGACTACTCTGTATTTTTTCAATCATCTTCATTTTTGCATCAGCAATAATCTGTTCCAGTTTCGTAAAATCTCCTAACTTGTGAAACATCGTTGTTGTTTTTTCTAGATGATCAACCATAATTGCTTGTTGATAAATTCCCCCAATAATTTGCGGATATTTTTGTTGATGTTTTGATGTTATTTCTAGAAGTTCTAAGCCATAATCATAACTAATTGCTCCAACAAATCCGCCACAAAAGTCTTCATTATTATTAGTAACATGATAATGTTTTAATAGACCATCAATATACTCAAGCGGATCTTCCTTAATTATTTGTTCATTAACGATTAGTTGCTGATTTTGATAACAAATTCTGTACTCTGGTTCAAAAACAATAATTGTTTTTTGAGCCAAATCATTATCTTCATTTTGACTTTCTAAAATTATTGCATCTTTTTTTGAGGATAATTGTTCAAAGATTATCACAGGGTCTAATTCAGCATTAATTAATTGATATTTTTCATTCATTACTTACACCACTTTCTTTTAAGAAATTTGCTAAAAGTTGGTGACCATATTCTGTTAAATAGGCTTCGGGGTGAAATTGTAATCCATACGTCTTTTCTCCCTTAACCTTAATTGCCATAATTAAATTGTCTTTAGTTTTAGCAATAACTTGTACCTGCTCATTTCCAGATTTAACAACTAAAGAGTGGTATCTTGTCACCTTAAACTTACTTGGAATTTTATTAAATATTGGGTCTTCATTATGAGTAATTGTTGCTATCTTTCCATGAACCGGTTCTGGTGCTACTTGGACACTGCAACCATGATGGTGAGCAATAATTTGGTGACCCAAGCAAATTCCTAAAATGGGAATTCTACCGCTAAATGCTTTCATTATCTCAAGACATACACCACTATCTGTTGGTGTTTTCGGACCAGGAGAAATTATGATTGCCTGCATATCAATCTGTAATAACTCTTGTACTGTTACTCTATCGTTTTTAAAAACAATAATTTTTTGATTTAATTCTTCAAAATAGCGAACTAAATTATAAGAAAATGAATCATAATTATCAATAAATACTAACATCTTTTCTCCTTTAAAGTAGCAACTAATTATTTGAGTTGATCAAATAGTTCTTGGTTTGTTTGCATTAAACGAGGATGAATATAATTAGGAATTAATTCAATTAATGACTCTAATACAAACTTCCGTTTTTGAATTTCTGGATGAGGAATTACGAGATTTTCTGTATAAACAAGTTCAGTATCGTAGTATAAAATATCCAAGTCAATTGTTCTTGGTCCCCATTTAATTTCTCTTATTCGTCCTAAACTAATTTCTATTTCCTGTAATTTTTTTAACAGTTGTGTTGGCTTTAAGTATGTTTCAAGTTCTAATACTGCATTTAAAAAATTATTTTGCTCTACTCCACCATATGGTTCAGTTATAATTCTTTGACTTTGGTTTGTGATTTTTGTTGTTTTTATTCCATTAATTTTAGTAATTGCTTGTTCAAAGTAACTATTTGAATCACCAAGATTTGAACCAATTGCTACATATACTTTTGATTTTTTTAACGTAGTTTTAAAACTAACTGTTTCAAGTGCTAAATCTATTGGCGCTTCTGGCTTCTTAATTTCAACTGTCACTTTTTTTATTAGTGGTGAGTAGTCTAAAATTGACCAACCAATTTGATAACCCGCCGTTTCAATTAAATCATAACTTGTTTTTTTAAATTCTGTAGCAATATGTTGTGCTAATAATCCGTAGTGGACTGATTTTTCTAAATCTTCATGCCAAATACTTTCGTTAAAATCTCCATAAATTGTTGTACTTATATAAAAGTTTTGTCCAAGTTCTTTTTCGGCTGCAAATACTCCATGATTTGCTCGAACTTTTAAATTTTTAATACTGATTTTATCCATTGTTTCTCCCTAAATTAATGATAATACTTCTTGACGAAGTTGCATGTTAGTATCAAATTCTCCTCGTGTTACAATTGTTTTTGTGATGGCTCCCGGCTTTTTAACGCCACGTATACTCATACACATATGTGTTGCTTCAATTATAACCATTACCCCACGTGGATCTAACTTTTCCCAAAGTGCATCAGCAATTTGGTCACTTAATTGTTCTTGAAGCTGAGGTCGCTTGGCATATACTTCAACAGTTCTTCCGAGTTTACTCAGTCCTACTACCTTCTTTTCTGGTAAGTATGCAATATGAACTTTACCATAAAATGGTAATAGGTGATGTTCACACATTGAATGAAATTCAATATCTGTTTGTAAGACAACTCCCGAATTATCACTTGTAAATGTACGACTTAATATCTCATCACTGTTTTGATTCATCCCACTAAAAATTTCCCCATATGCTTTTGCAACTCGTTTTGGTGTTTCTATAAGTCCTTCACGTTGCGGATTTTCTCCAATTGCCAGTAAAATTTCTTTAACTGCTTTTTCTATTCTATCTTGATCAATCATATTCCTCCATAAAAGTATCTTTAAATAAAGACTTTCTTCTAATTAAGTATATCACATTTATTGCGTAAAAAAATGGAAATAACTTATTTCCATTTTTAAGATTTCATTACTCTTTTTTCAAACCTTTTTCACCATATGCAACTTCTTTTTCAGGTAAGATTAAGTGGAAAATAATTCCAATTAATGCCGCTAGTGACATTCCACTAAATGTAAATCCGATTGTTAATACGGCATTTCCTACTCCAAATACAAGAATAATTGCTCCAATAATCATATTTCTTGAATGTGTGAAATCAATTTTTGATTCCATTAATACACGAATTCCGTTTTGAGCAATCATTCCAAATAAAATGATTGATATTCCACCCATTACAGCTGGAGGAATTGAATTAATAAAATTAATTAGCGGTGTAATAAATGATAAGGTGATACTAAATACAGCTGCTAATCTGATTACTGATACACTAGCAATTTTTGTCAACATAATTACTCCGGTATTTTCAGCATATGTTGTATTTACAGGTCCCCCAAGAAACCCAGCCCAAAATGTAGCTAATCCATCTCCAAGAATTGTTCGCTTCAATCCTGGGTCTTTTAAAAAATTCTTTCCAATTAATGAACTCGAAACAGTATGATCACCGATGTGCTCAGAAATTGTTACAAGCACAAGTGGTAATAGTCCTAAAACTTCAGCAACTGAAATTGTTTTTTGTGAAGCATCAACACTATTACTTACAATGTTAAAATCAATTTCTGGATTATAACTAATAAAGGGAATATTTAATGTTGGGATACTAAAAATTCCATCCGCAAAGATTGTACTAACATCAACTACTCCAAGAAAAACACCCATTAAATATCCACCTAAGATACCAAAAATTATTGGCAACATTTTTAATACTTTATTACCTTTCAATAATGCGAATACGGTACATAAAATTGAAGTTAAAGCAATAATAACACTATTTATATCTGGATTTGCTGCCGAAAAACCACTATTTTGGATTGCAACAGGTGCTAGTGATAGACCAATTGTTATTATTAGAGGTCCAACAACAATTGGCGGTAAAATTCGGTCAATCCAATTCACACCTGTTAGTGAAATAATTCCAGCAATTATTAAGTACATTAATCCAACACTCATTACTGCAATTCCAACACCACTTGCCCCATAAAGTTGATTATACATCGATAGAATACCAATATACACAAATGATGAACCAATAAATACTGGTACTTTTTTCTTTGTTACTGTTGTATAAATCAGCGTACCAAAACCTGCTGTTAATAATGCAGTTGCCACATCAATACCAATTAATGTTGGAACTAAAATCGTTGATCCAAACATTGCAAACACGTGCTGTAAACTTAGTGCAATATGTTCTTTTTTGCTTTCGGGACTCTCATCCACATTATATTTAAATTTCATTTTATTCATTTCCCCTCACTTTTCCTTTACTATTGTAACATATTTTTACGTAAAAAAAATAGTCTTTCAACTATTTCTTAAAACCAGTGATTTTTATCCCAATGAGCACGTGCTCCACTCCATGATCCATATCTAGACATTACGTAACTATCACACCATTTTGCTTGAGTTTCAATATTCGTTGCCCAATCACTACCGGCACTTATCATCTTTGAACCTGGTAGTGCTTGACATATTCCATATGCTCCACTACTTGGGTTTGTTGCATAAGGATTCCATCCACTTTCTTTACCAATGATATAATTAGCATCTGGATTTGCCTTTAATTTATTATAATAACTTGTTCCGTTATTAGAACTTTCTTGATTACTATTATCATTATTATTATTATTATTATTATCTGTTTCAGTTTCTGTTTTTGGTTTTTCCTTTTCTTCAGTATCTGGCGTTTTATTAGATTCTGCTTGATCTTGAGCGTCTGCTCTTTCTATATCAATTTTGGGTTGAGGAACTGCACAATCAACACCATACACATCATTACCACTACAACCTGCATTTTCGTATTTGTCGAGTAAGTTACTTTGTGCCATTAATTCATTTTTAGTTTCATTTGACGCACTATTTAATGAAGTAATATCTGATAAGATTGTTTCTTTTTGTTGTTCATATT